>URDT01000006.1 GCA_900546745.1 uncultured Mycoplasmatota bacterium
ACATCAGCAATTACAAAATTAACAGAAAGAGTTAATCAATTAGAAAAAGATAAAGCAACATTAGAAGAGGAAAATAAGAAATTAAAGGAACAAAATGGAGATACAGAAATTAATTCAACTATAACGAATTCTATTGTGGATTTAAGAAATAATCTTAATACAAAAGCCAATAGTAGTGATTTCGCTAATTTACAAACAATTGTAAATAATCATACAACATCAATAAATAATTTAAATAGTTCTATTAGTGGTGGTTATTTAAGTTTAAAAGTAAAAAATAGTAAGATACAATTTGAATGTCAAAAATTTGAATTTGTTAATGGAGAAGTAACGGTTAATCTTTCTAAATTGATATCTGGACAATATAATAGTTATATTATGATGTTTCAAAGTAATACAATTTGGGCAGATAATGGATGGCATACAGTAAATTATGGATGGGAATATTTAAAAGATGAAAATAAAATGAAATTAATTGGAAAATTAGAAAATGGAACAGCTATAAATGGAGATGCATGGGTAACTTACGTAATAGTAGGAAGTAATTAATAGAATTCATTAAAACTCATTTTTGAAAAGAAAAATGAGTTTTTTCTACTTCAAAAAATATTGCGAACAAAATTTTGCTGTGCTAAAATAATAGTAGGTGATACAATGGATCGAATCATTATGCATATAGATGTAAATAATGCTTTTTTATCTTGGACGGCAGTTGATCTTTTAAATAAAGGTTCAAAATATGATATCCGAAATAGTTATGCTGTAATAGGTGGTGATGAAAAAGCTAGAAAAGGTATTGTTTTAGCCAAATCCAATCCTGCTAAAAAATTAGGTGTTGTGACAGGGGAGCCACTTTATCAAGCTAGAAAAAAATGTAGAGCTTTAAAAACATATCCTATGAATTATCCATTTTATCAAAAAATGTCTTCTAAATTATTTCATCTAATTCGTAAATATACTCCAGATATAGAAATTGCTTCCATTGATGAATGTTATTTGGATTATACAAAAGTAAAAAAATTATATGGAGATCCCTATGAATTTGCTAAAAAACTTCAAATGGAAATTAATGATACTTTAAAATTTACTGTAAATATTGGAATTGCAAATAATAAGTTATGTGCAAAAATGGCTTCAGATTTTTCGAAACCTAATAAAATCCATACATTATATAAAGAAGAAATAAAAAATAAAATGTGGCCTCTTCCTATTGCAGATTTATTTGGAATTGGTAAAAAAACAACAGAGAAATTATTAAAATTAAATATTCAAACGATTGGTGATTTAGCAAATTCCTCTTCATCAAAATTATATCAGTATTTTAAAAATCAGGCCATTGTTATGATTGATTGGGCCAATGGAATTGATGATTCAGAAGTTGTATCAGAAGAATCAGTACCTAAAGGTATTAGCAATGAAATAACTTTAGAAACAGATATATCGGACCAATCAAAATTAAATGAGCATTTGCTTTTTTTATCAGAAAAAGTAGGACTCCGTTTAAGAAAAGAAAACAAATTTGCCTATGTAGTAGCTGTTATATTAAAAGATAAATATTTTAAAAGGAGAACTCATCAAAAAAAACTAGAAAATCCTATTTCTACTTCCAAAGAAATATTTGAAATTTCTAAACAAATATTAAATGAAATGTGGAATAATGATTCTGTTCGATTAATTGGAATTAGATTAGATAAATTAACTGAAAAAGTAGTGATTCAAACCTCATTATTTGATACAATAGAAGAAGACAAAAATGATGTAACTTTAGAAAAAACGTTAGATCGATTAAAAGAAAAATATGGAACCAAAATTATTAGTAGAGCTTCCTTAAAAGATAAGAAAGATGTGAAAAGTGAATGAAGAAAAATATTAAAGATATTATTCAATTGATGAAAGAAAAGAAGTATGATGAAATTTATCAAAAGTATGGGAGAGAAACATATTTACGAGTAGTATCTAATAAACATCAAATTCGTGACATTGATAAATTAATGGATGAAGGAAGATTCTTTGAACTTTATGAAAAATATGGAGAAAAAATTTATCGAGATTATCTTCGTGAAATGAAAAAAGTAGATGTTGAAAATGAATTAGGAATTAAATTTAAATTCAACAATTATCTTTTTTTTGAAAATATGACACAGAATTTAAAAATAATTCGTAATCAAGCAGCAAAAGTAATGTTAGGACTTACTATCGTTTCTGGAGGATTTTCAACTATGATATCCTCTCAATATGATCAAGTAATAGAAAATAATTCTAAAGTTTATCAAAGTGAAATAAAAGATTATGATGAAGAAATAAAAACATATGCTGAACATATTAATTCTATGAATTTGTCAGATTTAGAAATTATTATGAAAGTTATGAATGATATGTGGAATAGTATTGATGGGTATAAAACACCGGATATGTATGATGCAATTGGATATCCTAGATTAGCTCTTTACATGGATGGCTATGGAGTATGTAGAAATATGGCAGATGATTTTACTGCTAGAATGAATGCTATTAATCCTAATTATGAAGCTTGTAATTTAAATGTTTATTTAAAAGAAGCGGAAATAAATAATATTAGAAGAACGACATTAGTTAATTATAATACAATAGCAGACAATAGTGAACAAGAAGAAAATATTGATTATAAATCAGAAATAATTTCGAATTTGACTGGCAATCATATGGTGTCTTGCGTTAAATTAAAAGAAGATGATGTGTTATTAATTGTAGATCCCACAAATCCATCTATAGGAGTTTTAAAAAATGGAGAAATAACAATGTTATCGAATCAAATGATGAAAGAAATTAAAATAAAACCAGTAGGAAATTTAATGCTAGGTTCAGATAATAGAAAAGAATATTTGAAAAAATTGACTGAAAGTCTTTTCACAGCAGGTGATATAAATACTTTAAAAGAAAAATATGGAATTACTAGTCAAAATGAAACATTAGAAGAGATTATAGAAAAATATTCAGCAAATCATTATCACACAAGAAAGAGGTAAATTATGAATCAAGAAATTATAAAACAAATCAGTAGTGAATTAAATGTCAAAGAAAATCAAGTTGAAAATACTCTAAATTTATTAATGGAAGGAAATACAGTTCCTTTTATTGCAAGATATCGTAAAGAAGCAACTGGTGCTTTAGATGAAGAACAAATCAGAAAAATTAATGAGGTTTATGAATATCAAGTAAATCTATTAAAAAGAAAAGAAGATGTTATTCGTTTAATTGATGAAAAAGGTTTATTAACCGAAGAATTAAAACTACAAATTATGAATGCTACAAAATTAGTAGAAGTAGAAGATTTATATAGGCCTTATAAGGAAAAGAAAAAAACAAAAGCAACAGAGGCTATTAAAAATGGTTTAGAGCCACTTGCTAAAATGATGATGGCATTTCCTAGCAAAGGTTCTTTAGAAGAAATGGCTTTAAAATTTATAAATGACAATGTAAAAGATACTTCATCTGCTATAGAAGGCGCTAAATATATTATCGCAGAATGGATTAGTGATAATGCATATTATAGAAAATGGATTCGAAATTACATGATGAAAAATGGTATTTTAGAAACCAAAATAAAAAAAGATGCCAATGATGAAAATAAAATATATGATATGTATTATGATTACAAAGAACCTGTTAAATATATTAAGGCTCATCGTGTTCTAGCAATTAATCGTGGAGAAAAAGAGAAAATATTAACAGTTAATTTAAGTGTGAATCATGATGAAATTATTCAATTTTTAGAAACAAAGATTGTTAAAAATAAGGAATCATTTGTATATGGTAGTATTTTAGAAGCCATTAAGGATAGCTATAAACGATTAATATTTCCTTCTATAGAAAGAGAAATCAGATCTAACTTAACAGAAAAAGCCGAAGATGTTGCTATTGAAAGTTTTAGTAAAAATTTGGAGAGTTTATTACTTACTCCACCAATGAAAGAAAAAGTAGTACTTGCTTTTGATCCAGGATTTGTCAATGGTTGTAAGATTGCTGTTATTGATCAAACTGGTAAATATTTAGATTCTACAGTGATAAAGCCATTTTTAAAAAATGTAAACTCAGAAATGTTAAAGAAATGTAAAGAAGAAATTGTTCAATTAATTCAAAAATATCATGTTGATGTTATTGCAATTGGAAATGGAACTGCATCTCGTGAATCAGAAAAATTTTGTTCTGAATTAATCAAAGAATATAATTTAAATACAAAATATGTGATTGTTTCTGAAGCAGGTGCTTCTATTTATAGTGCTTCTGATGTTGCGATTCAAGAGTTTCCAGATTTAGCGGTTGAAAAAAGAAGTGCTGTTAGTATTGGTAGAAGACTTCAAGATCCTTTATCAGAACTTGTTAAAATTCCACCAGATGGTATTGGCGTTGGTTTATATCAACATGATGTTGCTGATAAGAAGTTAAAAGAAAGTTTAGACTTTGTAACAGAAAAAGCTGTAAATAGTGTAGGTGTTAATATTAATACGGCTTCTCCTTCCATTTTGAAATATGTTTCTGGTATTACAAAGAAAAATATTGATAAAATTATTACTTATCGTGAAAAGAAGGGAAGAATTAATTCTAGAGAGGAATTAAAAAAAGATAAAATACTAAGTGATAAAGTTTATGAGCAAGCAATTGGATTTTTAAGAATTCCAGAAGGCTCTAATTTATTAGATGCAACTTCTATTCACCCAGAAAGTTATAAAGTAGCTGAATCTTTATTAAATGAACTAGGATTTCAAATGAATCAAATTGGTACCAAAGAATTAATTGAGAAATTAGAAACATTAGATCTAAAAAAATATGTTGATTTGTTAAGTACAGATATTTATACATTAGAAGATGTTATTGCTTCTTTAAAGAAGCCTAATAGAGATCCAAGAGATGAGATGCCTCAACCAATTTTAAAGAGTGATATTTTAGAATTAAAGGATTTAAAAGTTGGAATGAAATTACAAGGAACGGTTCGTAATGTAGCGCCTTTTGGAGCATTTATTGATATCGGTCTTCATCAAGATGGCTTGGTACATATTTCTAAAATGTCAAAAGAATTTGTTAGTGATCCAGCTTCTATCGTTAGTGTTGGTGATATTGTAGATTGCTACGTGTTAGAAATTAACCAGGAAAAAGAAAAAGTATCTTTAAGTTTAGTAGAAGTGTAATGTTTGTATTATAAACTCCCCCTTGACAAAAAAGTTCGGGGGGGGGGTAAAATCTAAATATAGAATAGGAGTTGTAGGATGAAAAAAGAAAATTTATTAATAGTTGTAGTGATATTGTTTAGTTGTTTTATGTTTCCTAACAATGCGTCAGCTATGTGTGCTATCCAAGCTAGAATTGGTGATATTCGAAACGAAATTGATGATGCTGTTTGTTTTCTTGGCACAGGAGAAACTAGTAAAAATAATGATGGTACAGCTTATAGTAATGGTGATGGAAAGCACCTTATTCTGGATCATTATAATGGAAAAAGTATTAATTTTTATGATGGACTTGGAGGAGAAGCATTTGTAGAAATAGAGCTAATAGGAGATAACTATATTACAAATGAAGATGGATATGGAATCTTTTCACAAAGTGGTGCAATAATATTTACTGGAACAGGTAGTTTAACGATTAAATCAAAAATACCATTTGTTTCATATGAAGATTTATCTAATGAAAGTCCGTTAGAAACGTTAGAACGTTATCTTGATGATCACAAAGATCAAGAAACTACAACGATAAAAATAATAGCCGGTGAAACGAAAAACGATATAACGACAGGAGAAACAGAGAATAAAAATTTGGATAATAATTCTTCTAATGAAGATGATTCTCTGAACGATAATTCTGTAAACATTTATTTTCCAATAAGTATCATAATGGGATTATTATCAATTACTTTAATTATTGTTCTTTTATTTAAAAATAATAAAAATAAATAATTCTAAAAGAACTAGAGAAACTAATCTCTAGTTTTTCATTATAGAGATTCTAAATTAATATGTAAAATATGATATAATTGAAATGTTAATGAATGGTGATATTTATGAAACAAAATTTATATTTATTAAATTGGTATCAAAAAAATAAAAGGGACTTACCTTGGCGAAAAGATCAAAATCCATACCATGTTTGGATTTCTGAAATTATGTTACAACAAACTAGAATTGAAGCTGTAATTGGGTATTATGATAGATTCATCAAAAGACTTCCTAGTATTCAAGATCTTGCTCAAATAAATGATGATGAGTTATTAAAATTATGGGAAGGCTTAGGGTATTATACAAGAGCTAGAAATTTAAAAAAAGCTGCTATTATGATTATGGAAGAATATGATGGAATATTTCCAAACACCTTTGAACAAATCATGTCTTTACCAGGAATTGGAGAATATACAGCTAGTGCGATAGGTTCAATTTGTTTTTCATTAAAAGAAGTAACCATTGATGGAAATGTTTTAAGAGTTTACATGAGATTACAAAATTGTTACGACAATGTAGATGATTTAAAGATTAGAAGAAAAGTAAGAAATGAACTACAAAAAATAATGCCAGAAGAGGCAGGTGATTTTAATCAGGCCCTTATGGAACTTGGAGAAACAATATGTTTACCAAATGGAATTCCAAAATGTAGTGAGTGTCCATTAAAGAATTTTTGTAAAAGTTATCAAAATGATACTTATTTAGAATTGCCGATTAAAAACAAAAAGAAAGATAAAAAAGAAGAAAAGTATACCATATTACTATTTTATTATAAAAGTCAATTTGTATTAGAAAAAAGAAAAGAAAGTGGGTTGCTTCAAAACTTGTGGCAATTTCCTAATATACAAGGACATCTTACTAAAAAGCAATTGGAAAATTATTTAAAAGAAAATAAAATCAAATTTTTAAAAGTTAAAAAATCGGTTTCTTATACACATATTTTTACTCATAAAAGATGGAATATGATTTCATATATGGTTGAATTAGATAAAAATGATTATAATATGAATTGGAATGATTTAAAAACTTTAAAAGAAAGAGCGATTCCAACAGCATTTATGCCATTTTTAAAAGAATTAAAGGAGGTTATTTAAATGTTAAAACATAGTTCAGGAATACTAGTTTATCGCTATAGTCAAGGTGAGATTCAAGTATTACTTTGTCATATGGGTGGACCTTATTGGAAAGATGTTGAGTTTGGTTCTTGGTCTATTCCAAAAGGAGAGAGTAGAAATGAAAAATCTATTGATGCAGCACTAAGAGAATTTCAAGAAGAAACAAGTTTTCAAGTAAAAAAAGATAATTTGCAATTTTTAGGTAGTAAGAAACAAACTAATCATAAATTAGTTACAATTTTTATTGCTCAGGACAATTTCGATGAATCAAAAGCTGTAAGTAATAAATTTTCTATAGAATGGCCAAAAGGAAGTGGAATATTAAAGGAGTTTCCAGAAATGGACCGAGCTGAATGGATGAATTTAAATGATGCGAAAAAGAAAATATTAAACGGTCAAGTATACTTTATTAACAAATTAGAAAGGACTTTAAAAAATGACTAAAAAGAAAATAATCATTTATGTTTTGGTTACTTTTATTAGTTTACTTGCTATATTTGGTATTTTTAAACTTTATCAGTATATTCGAATTAAAACTGCAAAAATAGAAATTGTCTTAAAAGATGACTTGACTTTAGAATTTAATACAGAAAAAAAAGTATCTGACTTTATTCAAAGTATGAATGGAAAAATAGTAGATGATTATATTATAGATTCTAAAAAATTAGGGAATAAAGATGTAACTTTTACTTTTATTAATGATGATCATATTAAATTAAACTATACTTATCAAATAGAAGTTGTAGATACTGTTGCTCCTTTAATTTGGTTAGGAAGTACTTATCGTGTTCAAAAAGATAGTGATATTGATTTAACACAAAAAATTCTTTGTGGTGATAACTATGATAATCATCCGAATTGTTATATTGAAGGCACTTATGATATTCATACCGTAGGTGATTATCCTCTAGTTTTTAAAGCTGTTGATCAAAGTGGTAATGAAGAAAGTGTAGAATTTACTTTGAAAGTATATGAACCAGTGAAATCAGTAAATACAGAACCCTCTGAACCTGTTTATACGAATTTTAATTCTATTGTAGAAAATTATAAAAATGACAAAACAAAAATAGGACTTGATATTTCTAGTTGGCAAGGTGATGTTGATTTTGAAGCTTTAAAAAATGCAGGTGTTGAATTTGTTATGATTCGAGTAGGGGGAACCATAGGTACTAATGGTGAATATTTTTTAGATAAGAAATTTAAACAAAATATTGAAAATGCTAATAAATATGGAATTCAAGCAGGAATTTATTTTTATTCCTATGCAGATTCTTTAGAACATGCTAGAAGAGATGCTAAATGGGTATTAAAGCAAATTAAAAAATATAAAATTGATTTACCGATTGCTTTTGATTGGGAAGAATGGTCTAATTTTAATGAATATCATTTGAGTTTCTTTGGATTAACTAGTATGGCAGAAGAATTTTTAAAAGTGATTGAAGAAGCTGGATATCAAGGAATGTTATATAGTAGCAAAACATATTTAGAAAATATGTGGATGAAAACCAAATATGATATTTGGTTAGCGCATTATACATCTAATACGACATATCAAGGAGATTATAAAATCTGGCAGATTTGTGAAAATGGAAAAGTAGATGGAATTGATGGTGCTGTCGATATTGATATTATGACGAACTAAAAAATATGGATTAGAATTTGTTTTGAAAAAACTTATAATACTAAATGATTTTTAGTAATAATTTTGTCAGAATACTAAAATATTGAAACAAAATATAAAAAATTAGATAGTAATATAAAAAATTGACAAGAATAAACTTGCCAATTTTTTAAAATTCATATTTGTTTTTATAAGTGTTATTTGTTAAATTAAACACCAGAAACGGAGAATAAATATGATAGAAATAAAACCCTTTTATACTTGTAAGTATGATAAAGCCTTCAAAGAAATTATGATGAAAGAAGAAAACTTTAATATTTTAAAAAAAGTATTAGAAACGATATTAAAAGTAAGTATTCAAGAAATTAAGTTACAACCATTAAATCTACCAACAGGAAATATCCATATAAAAGGAAAAGAAGTAGATTTATTAGTGATAACAGAACAAGGAAAAATAGAAGTAAATACTTATTGTAACGATTATGTAAGAACAAGGAATTTTAGTTATATTACAAGTATTTATAATAATCAAGTAACAGTAGGAGAAAAATATAATGAAGATACGAATATCATCCAAATCAATTTGAATTATGGAGTGAAAGATACAGAATATAAAAGAAATATATAAGGTAAGAGATGAAACGGGCCAAGAATATATCAAAAACTTTTGTATTTATGAGATAAATATGGAAAAGCTAAAAGAAATATGGAAATAGCTAAAAATTTATTAGACAAAAATATGAGTGTAGAAGATATTATGGATATTACGGGTTTAACAAGGGAAGAAATAGAAAATTGTAAAAGATAATATAGTTTGTAAGAGTTAAAATTAAAAGAGGGGTAGAAAACCTCTCGTTTTAGTATGTAGGGGAGAATAAGTAATCAATTAGTGATTTATTTATAATATAATTTATCTCCTTGATAAATATTTCTTTTTACCATTTCTTTATCAATTTCATTCATGACACAGAATTTTTTTACTAACCAATCTGGTTCTACTAAATCTTCTTTTTTAGGATCTCCAGTAATTCTATTAATGACAATTTCAGGTCTTAAATATTCAAGTTCTGTACAAACAATATCCACATATTCATCTCTTGTTAAAATATGAAAAGGTTTTTCTTTATAAATGAGATTCAATTTTGTATCTTTTAAAATGGATAACATATGAATTTTAATACCTTGAATATCTAAGTTATTTAAATATTTTACTGTTTCAATCATCATTTCTTTGGTTTCATAAGGTAGTCCATTAATAATATGAACTACTACATTGATATTCCTTTTTCTAAGTTCTTTTACACAGTTTTCAAAACATTCTAGAGTATGACAACGATTAATAAATTTAGAAGTACTTTCATGAATGGTTTGAAGACCCAATTCTATCGTTAAATAAGTTTTTTTACTTAAGTTTTCTAAATAATCCATACATTCTAAACTGATGCTATCTGGTCTTGTTGCAATATTTAATCCAACAACATTATCTAATTTTAAAATTGTTTCATAGTAATTTTTTAAAGTTTCTAAAGGAGCATAAGTATTTGTATGAGCTTGAAAATAACCTATATATTTACTATTTGGCCATTTTTTAGAAATCATATTTTTCACTTGTTCAAATTGTGTAATTAAATCATCTTTTATATTCCCAGCAAATTCACCACTCCCTGAAGAAGAACAATAAATGCAACCACCAATTCCAACTGTCCCATCAATATTAGGACAACTAAATCCTGCGTTTAAACTAACTTTAAAAACTTTTGAATGAAACTTATTTTTATAAAAATAATCTAAAGTATGATATCGTTTATTACTATTAGAATATTTAAAATTGTTCATATTATCACATCCAATAAAATATATTATAATATAGAAAATGAAAAAATGGTGAAAAAACAAGAAAAAACTTTATAAAATTTATGAATTTTGCTATAATGTACTAGGAGGTAATAATATGAAAAAGAACGGATTGTTCAAAGCATTATTAATTTTAATTTTAGTGTATGTAGTATTAAGTTGGTTTGTTCCCGTTGGATACTTTAGCAATGGAAGTTTTGTTAAAGATGCCGTAAGTCCAGTTGGAATATTTGACTTTATCATTTATCCACTTGTTACTGCAACTAGTTCTGTATTTGTATTAACAGCCATCGTTTTCCTATTAATAGGAGGCTTTTATGGAGTTGTTAATAAAACAGGAATTTATTCAAATCTATTACAAAGTTTAGCAAAAAAATGGAAAGGTAAAGAAAAAACAATTTTAGTTGTTTCTACTTTAATTTTTACTGTTTTATCATCTTTAACAGGATTAAATTTACCTTTGTTTATATTGGTACCATTTGTAGCTGCTTTATTAATGTTAATGGGTTATTCAAAAATTACGGCAATGTTATCAACAGTAGGTGGTGTTTTAGCTGGTAATATCGCTTCTACTTACGGATTTAATGTAGCAGGTTATATTTCTTATTTAACTGAAAATATTAATGACTCTATTTGGGTTCGATTAGTGATGTTAGTATTGGTATCAGGATTATTAATCTTTACAGTACTAAAAACAGCTAAATTAAATAAAACTGCTGAAAACAATATTCCATTATATGAAGACTCAGCAAAAAAAGTAAATGGAAAAACTGCCAAACCTTTTATTATCATGTTTATCGTTACAATGCTTGTACTTATCATTGGAATGTTCAATTGGAATGGTGTATTTAAAATTGAATTATTTAATAATATTTTAACAAGTATTCAAGGATTTAAAATTGGTGATTATGCTATATTTGCTAATTTATTAGGATCTATCCCAGCTGTTGGATCTTGGACAAATTATGAAATTGGTGTGGTTTTAATTATCAATGCCTTTATCATTGGTCGTTTGTATGGATTAACATGGAGTGAAATTGTAAATAGTTTTGTAGAAGGTATGAAAAAAATGATACCAGTTGCTGTATGGACTATGGCAGCAAGTATTCTTTTCCTTCTTATGAATACAAATTCAAGTGGTTATACAATGTATAATACTATTAGTAATTCTATTTTAGGATTAACTGATAAATTAAATGTATTTACAATGTCTCTTACAACATTAATTGGAAGTATTTTATATAATGATTTTCCTTACTTATTGAGTGCTTTATATGCACCAATTACATCTTTATATACAAACTTTTCTTTAATTGGTATTATCACTCAAATCATTCATGGAATTGTTCAATTTATTGCTCCTACTAGTGTTATATTAGTAGCAGGTCTTACCTATTTTGATATTCCTTATACAGAATGGTTAAAGAAATTATGGAAATTTTTCTTAGGATTATTGATGGTAGGAATTATTGTAATTATATTAATGCTTTTATTTGCTTAAAAAAAGATTTCAAATCTTTTTTTTTATTTCTTCTTGTGTTATAATTTGATTATAATAAGGAGGCAATGTATGGAAGAGTTATTAAAAAAAATAGATTTTGTAGTTCAACAAATTCATCTTCAGAATAATAATTTAGAAAATCAAATTCAATTGTCGACCTTAAAGCTAAAAAATATGCAATCTGGAGAAATTCAAAATGAAAAACAATATCATTATAATTTAGAACTTTGTAATGCTAATATACTAATTAATAAAGATCGAATGAAAAAAAATGAGTTTTATATAAGACGTTGTAAAGCTTATAAAGAATATATTCAGTCTTTACAGTTAAATGATCCTCTTGTATCCGAGAAAAATAAATTTCAGTTTATTCGTATCTTTCAAGAAGAAACCATTTATCAATTTGATAGCAAGTTAACAGAACTTAATCAAAGAAAAGTAATGGAAAATATTACAGGTTCAAAATCAAATTTGTCAGAAGAACGAAAAAAAGTAATTTTAGATCGTGAGTCGACAATTGAGAAGTTTTTAAATGATGATTTTTCCTTTGATTCTGATAAAATATATACACCTTATTATTTAAATTACAATACTGAAGAATTAATAGATTCTTTATATTTAACGAAAGAAAATAGGAAAGTGGCTTAAAATGAATTATGTTGTAAATGGTCGTGAATATCCTGTTGTTATAGAACGAAAAAATAATAAAAATACTTACATTAGAATTAAACAAGGTGGTACTATTTTTGTTACTACAAATTATTTTGTAAGTAATTTTCAAATAAAAAAACTGTTAGATCAAAATCAGGATTATATTCAAAAAAACATTCTTCATTCTTTAGAACAACAAGAAAAAGAACAACAGTTTTATTTTTTAGGAACTGCTTATGAGATTATTACAATCGATACAAAAGATATTGAATTTATCGATCATCGAATTTATGTTAAAAATATGGAGTATTTAAATAAATGGCTTCAAAAACAAATTAAGGTCATTTTTAAACAACATTTGGACCAAATTTATTCTATTTTTGAAGAGAATATACCTTATCCTAAACTTCGTATTCGAAAGATGAAAACGAGATGGGGAGTATGTAATAAAAAAACAATGACAGTTACTTTAAATTCAGAATTAATTCGTTTTGATCTTACGAAACTAGATTATGTAATTGTTCATGAATTATCTCATTTTATTCATTTTAATCATTCTGCTAGTTTTTGGAATTTAGTAAGTAAGTATTGTCCCGACTATAAAAAAATTAGAAATGATATGAAAAAATAATATTCGACAAAATTATATGGAACTACAGATTTATAATCTTTTTATGAAAGTAAAAATATTTGATGAAGAAAGTGAAGTAGATTTAGAGGAAGACATTAATAAATTTGTTGAAACAGTAGATGTTATTGATATTAAATATCAAGTTTCATTAGGGTTGTTTTCTGAAGAACAAATTTATTGTTTTTCTGCTATGATTATATATAAAACCTAAGCGTTTTATATTTTTTTGACTTTATTTTTATGACGTGTTAGAATATTAGTCTTTGAGGTGAGACTATGCAAGAACTAGAATCTTTAGATGCTTTAACACTTTATTTAAAGGACATATCACAATTTCATTTGTTATCTAAAAAAGAAGAAGTTGAATTATTTACACAATTTCGACAAGGGGATAATAAAGCAAAAGAAACAATAATTTATTCTAATTTAAATTTAGTTATTTCAATTGCTAAAAAATATTCAAACGGAAATTCTGAATTATTATTAGATTATATTCAAAGTGGTACAATTGGTTTAATTAAAGCAATTGATAAGTTTGATATTACTAAAGGATATAAGTTTTCCACTTACGCAACAGATTGGATTTATAAATATATTATAGATTATCATGATACTTGTTTATATGAAATCAAAAAAACATCACAATTTAAATTAAATCGTTTTAAAATAAAACAAGCTATTAAAAGTTTACAAGAACAACTTTATCGTGACCCTACAGATGAAGAGATTGCTGCTTGTTGTGGCTTAGAAGTGGACACTATTCAAAAAATCAAATTATGTGATGAAAAATTTTTAAGTTTAGATTATGATAGCGATGCTGTTTATAATGTTAAAGATTCAAGTTTGTCTGTAGAAGAAATTGCTATAAATAGTGTTTTTAGAGATATGTTGGATTCTGTTTTAACCGAAGAAGAAAGAAGATTAATTTACTATCGTTTTGGATTAGGAGAACAGAAAAATCATACTCAAACGGAAACCGGAAAATTATTTGGTTTAACAAAACAACGTATGAATCAAAAAGAAAAAATAATTTTAAAAAAATTGAATGATAAAAGAATATTTCGTGGAATGATTTAATTAGACATTTTTTGTCTAGTTTTTTTTATTTATTCGACTTATTTTTAGAATGAACTGACATAAAATAATAACGAGGAGGCTAAATATGTTTAGTAATTTTAAAGAAGATGCTAGAAAAATAATTGTAGATGCTAAAATTGAAATGTCAAAGCTAAAACATCCTTATGTAGGATCAGAACATCTTTTACTAGCAATATTAAAAAATGATAATGCAGTTAGTCGTCGTTTAAAAGATTATCAATTAGATTATGATACCTTTAAAAAAGAGTTGGTTAAAATTGTAGGAGTAGGTAGTGAAGAAAATAGTTTATTTCTATATACACCTTTGTTAAAAAGAATACTTGATAATGCTATTTTAGATAGCAAAGAAAGTCATAATAGCGAAGTTACTATTGAAAATTTATTTTCTTCCTTATTAGAAGAAGGGGAAGGAATTGCTATTCGAATTATGCTTGGAATGAATATCGATTTGGATGAATTATATAGTGAATTTATGTATAAAATTGCTAATCCTAAGAAATCTAACGAAAAGTTATTAATTGATGAATTAGGAACTGATTTAACAAAAAAAGCAAAACATGGAGAGTTAGATCCTGTTATTGGTAGAGAAAAAGAATTAAAAAGAATTCTAGAAATTTTAGCTAGAAGAACAAAGAATAATCCTATTTTAATTGGAGAAGCTGGTGTTGGAAAGACAGCAATTGTAGAACAGTTAGCGCATATGATTGCTTTTAATGAAGTTCCATTTGCTTTAAAAAACAAAAGAATTATTAGTTTAGATATGGCTTCATTAGTAGCAGGCACAAAATATCGAGGCGAATTTGAAGAACGGGTAAAAAAACTTTTAAGAGAAATAGAAGAACATGATGACATCATATTATTTATTGATGAAATTCATACTTTAGTTGGAGCCGGTGGAGCAGAAGGCGCTATTGATGCTTCTAATATTTTCAAACCTGCTTTAGCGCGTAATAAATTTCGTTGTATTGGAGCAACAACGATTAGTGAATATAAAAAATTTATAGAAAAAGATGCTGCTTTGGAAAGACGTTTTCAAAAAGTAAATATTGATATTCCTTCTAGAGAAGATACAAAACAAATTTTAACAAATATGAAATCTATTTATGAAAAATATCATTTTGTAAACATTGATAATTCTATTCTTGATGCGATTTTAGATTTATCTGAAAAATATATCTATGATAGAAATGAACCAGATCGTTCTTTAGATGTTTTAGATGAAGTTTGTGCGAGAGTTAGTATCAAAGAAGATAAAAATATCAAACGATATAATCAATTAAAAAATGAATATGAAGAAATCAAAAAGCAAAAAGAAACAGCTATTTTAGAAGGAGATTTTAATCAAGCATCTAATTATAAAGATGAAGAAAATAATATTATGCATCAAATTAATGAATTAGAACTTAGTCTTTATAAAAAGAGAAATAAAAAAGTTACATTAGAAGATGTTGCTGAAGTATTATCTTCAAAAACAAAAATTCCAGTTTATGAAATTTTGAATGATAATAAAAAAATGATTTATCAAATGAAAAAAGACTTAAAAAATTCTATTATAGGACAAGAAGAAGCTATTGATCAGGTTGTAAATGTAGCTAAGAAAATTAAATTAGGATTCAATAATCACAAATGTTATTCTATGATGTTTGTAGGACCAAGTGGAGTAGGAAAAACAATGTTGGCTAAGATATTTGGTCAATCTTTAGCGCATAATAATGTTATTAAATTAGATATGAGTGAATATTCAGAACCACATTCTGTTAGTAAAATTATAGGAGCGCCTCCAGGATATGTTGGATATGAAAATTACACTAATATTTTAGAGGAGATTAGAAATAAACCCTATTCTGTTTTAATATTAGATGAAATTGAAAGAGCACATCCTAATATTATAAATTTATTTTTAAATGTTTTAGAAGAAGGAAAAATCAAAGATAATTCAGGTAGAGTTATTCGTTTTGATCACGTTACTATTATCATGACTTCTAATGTTGGATTTGATGAAATTCATATTGGATTTAATGAAAAAGCAAATGATATTATCGAAAGTAAGTTAAAAGAAAACTTCAGTGTGCCATTTTTAAATAGAATAGATAATATTGTTATTTTCAAACCAATGAATAAGAAAAATATAGAAAAACTAGTTCATTTAAAATTAGAAAGATTATCCAGTCAGTATAAAGATTACCATTTAGATATTTCTAAAAATGTTATCGATGAAATTGTTGAAGAATCTAATTATTTTGAATATGGTGCTCGTAAAATTGATAAAATTATCCAAGATGGTTTAGTGAATCATATGATTGATTTAATGATAGATGGTTGTAAAGAAATTAAAATTGATTGTTTAAGACAGAAAATAAATACCTAAGTATTTATTTTTTTGTTTCACTGTTAAATTTTGGAAATTATGATATAATATTGGTAAACAAGAAGGGAGTTTTGTATGAGTATAGATGAAATGATGGATGAAAAAAACATTGAAGTATTTGATGATGATTCTAACGAGTACCAAGACGTTACAGAACATAATGATAAATTAAAAAGAAATTTGGATATCAAAAAATATGATCGAATGATAAAAGATATTATTGCTTCTATTGATGATGGTAGTATCGTATTAACACCAGATTATCAAAGAAATTACTTATGGGATAATAAAAAATCTTCTAAATTAATAGAGTCCATTTTATTGAATATTCCAATTCCTGTTATATATGCCTCAGAAGAGGAAGATGGTAAATGGAATATAATAGATGGATTACAAAGATTAAATACATTGAATCGTTTTTATAAGAATCAATTTAAACTTTCTGGACTAGAAGTATTGAATGAATTGAACGGAAAAACTTATTCTGATTTATCAGATAACTTAAAAAGCAAAGTAGATCGAGGCGATTTAACCATTATATTATTGTTAGAATCTTCTTCACGCGATATTCAATATGATATATTTATGCGTTTAAATACTGGTGCTGTTCAACTGAATGAACAAGAACTTAGAAATTGTTTATATCGTGGTAAATTGAATGACTTAATTAAAACAAAAATGATATATAATGAGGATTTTATTAAACTATTCAACTTTAATATCCTTCACAAACGAATGATTGATGTAGAAATTATTTTACGATATTTATCTTTTAGTAATAATTATAATAAAGAAAAAAATATTATTGAAAATTATGATGGTCGAATTAAAAATCTTATCAATAATTTTATGCTTGAATATCAAAATGCAGATGATAAAATTTTGGAAGAATTTCAAAATAAATTTAATGAAAATATAAAAAAATGTCGTCTTATATTTGAAGATAAGGCGTTTAAAAAGATGAATATTAATGGAAGATATGAAACAAGAATTAATCGTCCATTATATGAAACAATTATGTTATGTTTTGAACAATATTCATTAGATGAATTATTGAGCAAAAAAGATAGAATTTTATATGAAACAGAATGTTTATTGAAAAATACAGAGTTTAATGATTTGATTTCTACGGCTACAGGAAATACTTCAAAAACGAATAAAAGAATAACTATGTATTCTGATTTATTAAAAGGAATATTCAATGATTCATAAACTAGATAAAAATTTAGATAGTAATAGAGAATTTTCTATGTTAGTTGATCTTTTGAATCAAAATATTAATGAAGAATCCGATCAAGTAGAATTATTAGAAAAAATGTTAATTATATTATTAGTTACAAAATTAGAAACGTTTTTAGAAAATAAAACTAGTGAATGGTTTGAATACATGAAAAGTAATCCGATGAATACTGTGAATAATATATCACAAGTAATAAAAAAAGAAATTATAAAGGATACTTATAGAATTTGTAAAGAATTAGAAGATGGTGTTGTTAGCAATAAAAATAAAAACAAAATCAAAAATTTTAATATTTTAATTGATGAACTCTATCCCTTAAGTAATTTAGATATTGATTTTAAACTTACCCTAAATTCTCATGGAAGTAACGAAATAAAAGGATTACTTAGAAAAATTGGATTAGAAAACATTTTTGAGACAATAGAAGAAAATGTGGAAAAAGGTAACGAAGTATTAGAAGGAATTCATTTAACTGCGAAAATGGATTATGAAGGTATTATTAATAAATTAATTAATTATCGAAATAGTATTATTCATGAAGATTATTTAAATTATATTTCTATTTCAGATATTAATGAATTTATTGAAAGTGTGAATCTAATTGGAAATGTAGTTTTTAATTATGTAAAACAATTTGAATTAGAAAAAGACGTTATAATGGAATAAAATTTAATTATGACACTTGATTTTAAGTGTTATATATACTATACTATTTATAGTTTTAAAAGCAATGAAAAAGAGTATTAGTAAGAAATTTTAATAAAGAGAGAATGTGGATGGTGTAAACATTTTTAGAATTCTTATGAACTTTCTTTAGAGCTTTATATATGATAAGTATATAACGTTACTCGCGTTAAGAGGTCAAGAGCATAAAACATTATGAAATAAGGTGGTACCGCGATTTTTCGTCCTTATGATTGATGTTTTTTTGTTGTTTAGGAGGCAATTATGAAATATCTAGTAATGTGGATTACAATTTTTATAATCATTTATTTATTTTATTTATTATTTGTGATCTTACGAAAGAAGAAATTAGAATTATTTAAAAATAATACTGGTTTACGTTATATGGTTAAGGTTTATCATTTGGATTTAACACACTATAATATAAAGACATTAGCAAACTGGATTGCAATTACCAATGCTTTTATTATTGCGACGACATTTATTATAGTAGATTTTATTAGTAATCTTTATTTGAAAATGATACTTGCGTTAATAACTTTAGTAATATTACAATTATTAACTTATCATATTATGGGTACTATTTTAAAAAGGAGTGATAAAAATGTATAATTTTAAAGAAGTAGAAAAAAAATGGCAAAATAAATGGGAAAAAGAAGAAACTTTTAAAGTAACAGAAGATCAAAATAAGAAAAAATATTACATGTTAGTAGAGTTTCCATATCCATCAGGAGCAGGATTACATGTAGGACATGCTAGATGCTTTACAGCAAGTGATGTTCAAGCAAGATATAAAAGATTAAAAGGTTATAATGTTCTTTTTCCATTCGGATTTGATTCTTTTGGTAATCCAGCCGAACAATATGCTATTAAAAATCATGAACATCCATCTATTATGACTCATAAATGTATTGATGTATTTAGAAATCAAGCCAAAAGCCTTGGACTTTCTGTTGATTGGTCAAGAGAAATTAGTACTTGTGAACCAGAATATTATAAATGGACTCAATGGCAATTTATCAAATTTTTTAATGCAGGACTTGCTTATAAAGATGAAAAAGAAATTAATTGGTGTCCAAAATGTAAAATGGGACTTTCCAATGAAGATTCACAAGGTGGTAAATGTGTAAGATGTGATACTCCGGTTGAAAAGAAATTAAAAAATCAATGGATGCTTAAAATGAAAGATTATTCTGAAAAATTAATTGATGGGTTAAAAAATACCGAAATTTTAGAGAAAGTCAAAACAGCTCAAATTAATTGGATTGGAAAATCAATAGGTGCTCATGTTGATTTCAAAATCAAAGAAGTAGACGAGAAAATAACTGTATTTACAACAAGATGTGATACTTTATTTGGAGCAACATTTATTGTTATTTCACCAGAACATCCTTTATTAGAACAATATCAAAATCAAATTCAAAATATGGATGAAGTAACACAATATCAAACAGAAGCAAAAGCAAAATCAGATATTGAAAGAACTGACATGACGAAAGAAAAAACAGGAGTAAAATTAGAAGGACTTACAGCTATTAATCCAGTAAATAATAAAGAAATGCCAATTTATATTAGCGATTATGTATTAATGGGATATGGTACGGGAGCAATTATGGCAGTTCCAGCTCACGATACTAGAGATTTCGAATTTGCTAAAAAGTTTGGGATTGATATTATTCAAGTGTTAGAACCAATAACAGGTACACCTCATGAAAATGAAATTCATAAAGATAGTATTGTAGCAGTTGTTTATGATGAAAAGACGGATAAATATTTAACGATTAATTGGAAAAATAAAGGTGGAAGATTATTTGTTGGTGGAACAAGAAATTCTAACGAAAGTGCTTTAGAATGTGCTCTTAGAGAAATCAAAGAAGAAACCGGTTATGATGATTTAGAGTTTATAAAAGAAACTTTCAAAATTAATCATCATTATTATGCTTTTAACAAAGATAAGTATTTTGAAATAGAAAGTACAGGATTGTTTTTCAAGTTAAAATCAGATCATAAACAATGTCAACAATTAGAAGAAGATGAAGTATTTGATATTGAATGGGTAACAAAAGAAACAATTTTAGATGAAGTAAAAGATGAATTGCATATTACTACTTTCCATTATTGTATCAATGAAGATGCTATGGTTGGAGATGGTATTCATATTCATTCTGATTTTCTTGATGGAATGAATAAAGAAGAAGCTTTAAATAAAATGTATGAATATTTAGAAGAAAATAAAATAGGACATAAATTTACGAATTATAAATTACAAGATTGGATTTTCTCTAGACAAAGATTCTGGGGAGAACCAATTCCAATGGTACATTGTGAGAAATGTGGTTGGGTTCCAGTAGATGAAAAAGATTTACCAGTGGTTCTTCCAAATGTAGAAAGCTATGAACCAACTCAAGATGGAGAAAGTCCATTATCTCTTCTAGAAGACTTTGTTAATACAACTTGTCCAAAATGTGGAGGAAAAGCAAAAAGAGAAACTGATACAATGCCAAACTGGGCTGGATCTTGTTGGTATTTCTTAAGATATATGGATGCTCATAATAACCAAGAATTTGCTTCTAAAGAGAAAATGAATTATTGGGGTCAAGTAGATTTATATGATGGTGGAATGGAGCATGCTACAAGACACTTGCTTTATGCTAGATTCTGGAATATATTCTTACATGAACAAGGATTAGTGCCATATAGTGAACCTTTTTATAAAAGAATTGCTCATGGTATGATTCTTGCTCATGATGGAAGTAAAATGAGTAAATCAAAAGGAAATACAGTAGATCCTACTGAAATGATAGAAAAATATGGAGCAGATGCTTTAAGACTTTATGAAATGTTTATTGGTGATTATTCTAAAGATGCTGCATGGAATGAAGATTCTCTTAATGGATGTGCTAAATTCTTAGATAGAGTATACAATTTGGGAGAAACTATTGTAGATGAAGATATCATTTCTAAAGAAAATGAAAAAATGATTCATAAAGGAATTAAAAAAGTTAGTGAAGATATTGAAGCGTTAAAATACAATACAGCAGTATCTACTCTTATGACGATGTTAAATGAGTTTAATGCTAATAAAAAAATTACGAAAAAAGAATATAGAATATTCTTACAATTATTAAATCCTTTTGCTCCTCATATGACAGAAGAATTAAATAAAAAATATCATTTAGGAAGTGAATTATCTACATCCGTATTAGAAAGTTATGATGAAACAAAGATTATAGATGATACATTTACGATGGTTGTTCAAGTCAATGGTAAAGTAAGAGGAAAAATAGAAGTAGATCAAGATACTTCAAAAGAAGAAATGGAATCTTTAGCTTATTCAATAGAAAATGTAAAAAATCATATTGAAGGAAAAGAAATTGTAAAAGTAGTTATCATTCCAAAAAAATTAGTAAATATTGTAGTAAAATAATGGAATGAAGGAAAAAGTTATTTAAAAATATGCAAGTTTTTAATTGACAAACATAGTATTGTTATGTATAATGTATAGGAAAGTTAAAAAAAGGAAAGAAGAAGTATCCACTTCTCACCCGATTGCTATAGCTTTGGGTTTATGCCATTTTATATTCAATTTGGTTTTTAAGTGGATACTCGTGTATTCACTTTTTTTATGGAGGTGTCAGGTATCGCAAAGGAAAAACAAATGTACATTAATGATCAAATTAGAGCTAGAGAAGTAATGGTAATTGGTCCTGGAGGGGAACAATTAGGAATTAAATCTTTGAATGATGCAAAAACTTTGGCTAGTTTTGCAGGATTTGATTTAGTTTTAATTAATCCAACAGCTACGCCACCTGTGTGTAAAATAATGGATTATAATAAGTTTAAATATGAAAATAAGAAAAAACAAAAAGAAAACTTAAAAAAACAAAGAGAATCAAATTTAGAGATGAAAGAATATCGTTTATCTGTTACAATCGATGTTCATGATTTTGATACACGTGTACGTAATTCATCAAAATATTTAGAAAAAGGTCATAAAGTAAAAGTTTCTATTCGTTTTAAAGGAAGAGAAATGGCTCATCCTGAATTAGGAAAAGATGTACTACTAAGATTTGCTAAAGAATTAGAAAATGTTGCTAGTATTGATCAAAATCCTAAACTAGAAGGTAAGTTTATGACAATGATACTAGCCCCAAAGAAATAAAGGTAGGAGGAATAATATGCCAAAATTAAAAACACATAAAGGTACAGCAAAAGTTTGTAAAGTTAGACCTGGTGGAACAGTTAAGATTGGAACACCTGGTTCAAGACATAATACTGGTAAAAAGAACGCTGCTAGTAATAGAAAAAGCAGAAGTGGTTCTTTATTAAGTAATTCAGATTACAAAAGAATTAAAGATATATTAGGTAAATAGTTAGAAGGAGGATATTATGGCAAGAGTTAAAGGTGGAACAATTCATCGTGCTAGAAGAGCTAAAGTAATGAAATTAGCTAAAGGTTACTTTGGTTCAAAACATAGATTATATAAAACAGCAAAAGAACAAGTAATGCATTCATTAAAATATGCATATAGAGATAGAAGACAAAAGAAAAGAGATTTTAGAAAGTTATGGATTACAAGAATTAATGCTGCTTGTAGAATGAATAATATTAGTTATTCAAAATTTATTAATGGACTTTCTAAAGCAGGTGTAGCTATCAATAGAAAGATGCTTTCAGAAATGGCTATTGAAAATCCAGCAGGATTTGCAGCATTAGTTGCAGTAGCAAATCAAGCATTAGAAGGAAAAGTAGCAAAAGAAGTTAAAAAAGAAACAAAAAAAGTAGAAGTAAAAGAAGAAACAACAGATTTATCAAAAATGACTGTTGCTGAACTTAGAGCTTTAGCAAAAGAAAAAAATATAACTGGAGCTTCTACAATGAAAAAAGCTGAATTATTAGATGCTTTAAAATAATCACAATTGTGATTATTTTTTTAATTTGACAAATAACAAAAATATGGTAGAATAACAGCTATTATAAAGGAAAAAAGATGTATATGGATGACACAAAACAATTTTTTAGATTAATGGAAGCAGGGTATAAAGAAAGAAGAAATAGGAATTCTTTATCTCTTGAAATGTTAAAAGGTATTATTGAAGCTTATTATAATTATGTAGAAAAACCAGTTTTTCGAAATTTAGTAGAAGAATATAAGATGAAATATATTTATAATGAGTCAAGAGTAGAAAAAAATATCACAAAAGAGGAACAACTTGGTTTAGGTGTTGTTTATGATTATATTTGTGATTTTGATTATGATAAAGATTATTTTAATATTTTTGTGACGTCCTTGTTATTGCATCAAAAATTATATTCTAAATGTCCAAACAAAGAATATGGTGGAAAACTAAGAGATAGTTCTGTTTATTTATTAGATAGTAATGTGGAAGTTGTAGATGCTATAGAGGCTCAACGCATATTTAATAATTTTATTAGTACCTCGAATGAAGTATTTAAACCATTGGAACAAAATGATATTTTTGGATATATTGATTCTTGTATTGAATTAGATGCAATATTGATTAAATTACAGCCTTTTTTAGATGGAAATAAAAGAACTTTCCGAGCTTTACTTAATTTATTATTCAAAAAGATAGAAATTCCTCCAATTTATATAGAAACACATGAAAGGGACCTTTATAAAGAATATTTGTTTGAAGCTATTAAATTTGAAGAATATTCAAATTTGATATATTTTTATTATTTAAAAATATGTGATGCAATATCAGAATTAAATTTAGACTTAACGATTATATCTAATCAACAAAAAGTAAAAGAAAGAAAGTGATATTATGAAACCAAAAAAAGAATTGTTAACGAAATTAAAAAGCATAATACTTGGTTCTCGAGGCAATAATTATCTTGAAATGATTTATAATTTATTATCTTATTCTGAACAAGATGCTATCGAATATTTGAGAAAATTTCATATTTCTGAAGATAGTTATCAAATAAAATTAAGACTTTTTGAAAATAGATTTCCTGAGTATATTGAAGAAAGAAAATATTTAGCTGAACTTTACCAAAAGTATTTAGAAAGTTATTATCCCAAAAAAGAAAGTGTTATAAAAGAAGATGAAGAGCTTATCAGAAATCAAAAAATTATGAAACAACTTTTTGAAAGCAATTATACAGTAGAATTGTTTTGTTCTAAGTATGGATATCATTTGCATGAAATTAATTTAATGATTCGAAAATTACCATCGACAGAAAAAGAGCAAATATTAGAAAAATTAGAATCAAGAAGCAATGCCGAATTAATAGAAACTATGACACAAGTTATTAAAGAAATTTGTTTAAATAAAGAGTTTGATATTATTGACTATTATCAATATACCCATTTATATCCAATTAGTTTCGATTATCTTTTAAGAGAACATTTTAATGAATTAAGTCCTCTTATTATGAAAAAGGTATCTATTTTTATTAGAAAGTATGAACAATATGAAAAAATACAAATTAGCAGAAAACCAGAAATTGCTACAGAAACTATTATTGATGATAGAGTAATTACAAAGGAAGAACGAGAAAAGATTTTTAACTATTTAGAACAAAATAATATTCCAAATTATTTTTATAAAGAAGCACTTAGAAAATACATTCAAAATGAAGATTATTTTAATGAAATTCAAAAAGTAAATAGGAAGGTGTAGTAAATATGAAAAAAGATATAAATTTTTTAACGGAATTAAAAATATTATTAAATACGGAAAGTGATAAAAAATATCTTTCTGTTTTGTTACCAATTCTTCTTTGTGAAACAAGGGAAGAAGCTATTCGTTTATTATGTAAGTATAGTTTGTCTGAAAATATCTTTCATTATTATTTAACTAGTTTTAAAAATAATTTTCCAGAACAAGAACAATATATTCAGTACTTAGAAACATTGTATAAAGACTATTCTAAAATGAATGTAAAAAAAGAAGAAGTATTACCAATAAGTGGTAATAAAGAAATTTATCAACGTATTTTAGAAAGTAATGAATGTGTAGAAGAATATTGTTTTGTAAATGGAGAATCTATCCGTAAAATTAAAAATATTATTAGAGGTTATCGTTCAGATGAATCTGAAGAAATACTAAAAAGAGATAATTCTTCTTATATTAGTAAAATGAAAGATATTATTTATCAAATTATCAATGAACAAATAGATTATTTAGATTATTATACTCAAACTAAAATAGGTTTGGATGATTTATTGGCATTATCAAAAAATCTTTCTCTAGAAAAAGAACAATATATTCAAATTAATCAATTTGTAAAAAAAGGAAAGAAAATAGAATCTGAAAATCGAATTGTTGAATCAGCTCAGTTAGAAAAATTAACTAAATTTGGTGACCGTGAAATTACAAGAGAAGAAAAAGAAAGAATTTTTGATTATTTAAGGCTCAATAAAATTTCATTCTGTTATTATAATATTGCTTTAGTAAAATATGTTAAAGGTTATTTAAAATTTGGAAAACAATTAGAAAAACAAGGAAATTTTTGATATTTTCTTTTTTTTTTGTTATAATGAGTCAAGGTGATTGTATGGAAACGATATTAAATAAAATACATGATTATGCTTTAGAAGAAATAATGGGTGATAGATTTGTTAGATACTCAAAGTCTATTATCCAAGATAGAGCACTTCCTGATATTCGTGATGGATTAAAACCAGTTCAAAGAAGAATCTTGTATGCAATGTATCGTGATCGAAATACCTTTGACAAACCCCATAAAAAATCAGCTACAGCAGTTGGTAATATTATGGGAAAGTATCATCCCCATGGAGATTCTTCTATTTATGAAGCAATGGTTCGTATGAGTCAATGGTGGAAGCAAAATACTCCTTATATTGATATGCATGGAAATAATGGCTCAATGGATGGCGATGGAGCAGCTGCCATGCGTTATACCGAATCAAGGTTATCTAAAATCAGTGCTGAACTTTTAAAAGATATTGATAAAGATACGGTTGATATGATTTGGAACTTTGATGATACTTTAAAAGAACCAGTAGTATTACCAGCTAAATTTCCAAACTTATTAGTTAATGGTGCTAACGGTATTAGTGCAGGATATGCCACTAATATTCCTCCTCATAATTTGGGAGAAATTATTGATGCTACAATCAAGAGAATTGATAGTCCTAATTGTAAATTAGATACTATTTTAGACATTGTGAAAGGCCCAGACTTTCCAACAGGAGCAATTGTAGAGGGAAAACAAGGAATTATAGATGCTTTTACCAAAGGACGAGGTAAAGTTATGGTAAAAGCAAAAACAGAATTTGTAAAAGAAAAAGGAAAAAATGAAATTTTAATTACGGAAATTCCTTTTGATGTCAATAAATCTGTTTTAGTAAAAAAAATTGATGAAATTCGAATCGATAAAAAGATTGATGGAATTCTTGAAGTATTAGATGAATCTAACTTTGAAGATCCTATGCGTATTTCTATTCGTCTTAAAAAAGATGCTGATCAAGAATTAATTTTAAATTATTTATTCAAAAATACTGATTTACAGATTTCTTATAATTATAATATGGTGGCCATTATTAATGGTCGACCAATGACTGTAGGTATTTTACAAGTGTTAGATGCTTATATTGTTCATCAAAAAGAAGTAATTACGAGAAGAAGTAAATTTGATTTAGATGTTTATCAAAAAAGAATGCATATTATAGAAGGTCTAATCAAAGCCATTTCTATTTTAGATGAAGTGATTGCTACTATTCGTGCTAGTAAAAATAAGAGTGATTCCAAAGAAAAATTAATGGAAAAATTCGGATTCACAGAAGATCAAGCAGAGGAAATTGTAACATTAAGATTATATCGTTTAAGTAATACTGATATTCAAGAATTAAAAGAGGAATATGAAAAGTTAAGTGCTTTAATTAAAGGACTAGAATTAATTTTAAATGATGAATCAAAAATGAAGTCATTAATGAAGCATGAACTTAAGAAGGTAAAAGAAGAGTATGCTACTCCTAGAAAAAGTGAAATTAGAGATGAAATTGTTGAAGTAAAAATAGATACTACAAAGATGATTCCTAAAGATGATGTAATTGTGGTAGTTACAAATGAGGGATATGTAAAAAGAGTGTCTATGCGTAGTCATGAGGCAAGTGATGTAGAAACAGGTTTAAAAGATGGCGATTATGTAACTTTTAAAGCTAAAATGAATACAATGGATGTATTACTGTTATTTACCGATTTAGGAAATTATTTATATATTCCTGTTTATGAAATCCCTGATTTAAAATGGAAAGATTTAGGAAAGCATGTTAGTAATTTGATTTCTATCAAAGCAAATGAAAATGTTATTAAAAGTGTTCCTGTTTATGATTTTAATGAGGATATATATATTACATCATTTACCAAAAATGGTATGGTAAAAAGAACGAAATTGAGTGAATTAAAAGCAACTCGTTATTCCAAACCAATCTGTTCTATGAAATTAAAAGAAGATGATTTAGTAGTTGATGTAACAGAAAATTCTGGTGATAAAGCTTTTGTAGTAACCAATTTAGGATATGCTCTTAACTTTAGTGTTGATGAAATTCCAGTTACTGGTCTTAGAACAGGTGGAGTAAAATCAATTGGATTAAAAGATGATTTTGTCGTAAGCGGTATGATTTATCATAATGATGTGGAATACTTAACGATTGTTACAGATAAGTCAACAGGAAAACGTATTAAGCTATCAGAGTTTGAGGTGATGAATCGAGCTCGTCGTGGTATTCGTATAATCCGTGATATTAAAACAAATCCTTATCATATCAAAGCAGCTTTCATCATATCTTATAAAGAGTCTATTATTTTAAAAACTGGTAAGGATTTAATTGAATATAAATTAACGGATTTACCAATTTCAGATTGTCATTCTACAGGTTCTAGTATGATTAAAGATCCTATTTTAAATGTTTCTTTGATTCCTAGTTTAGAAACAAAAGAAAGTATTCAAAAAATAGAAAAAGAAAATATCAATTTGGATTCAATTGATGAAAAAATGATGACAATCGATGATTTCTTAAAAGATTTATAGGATATATTGTAAATATAAATTAAATTTAGTAAAATGTATAAAGGAGAGTGAGAAAATGTTAATAGATATATTACAAATATTAGGTGGATTTATTGTTGGTGCAATCGCAGGATTCTTTATTGCTAGAAAATATATGCAAAAATATTTAAAGAAAAATCCTCCAATTAATGAACAAATGATTAAAACAATGATGAGTGGAATGGGTAGAACTCCTAGCCAAAAACAAGTGAATCAAATGATGAAACAAATGAGTAAATATATGGATTAAGGAATTATTTCCTTTTTTCATAAAATAAAATACATGAGGTTTATATCTCATGTATTTTTAATATTGGTAGCAAATAAATAATTAAGAATTAATAAGGAATATTGATCTATGAATTGTGATATGAAATCAATTATAAAAATTTGATTGTCATGGGTACAGAAATAAAAGATTTGTACAATCCAAATACCAATACTAATGATAAAAAATATAATGCTAATTAGTTTAAATCTATTTTTCTTTGTTAAATAGTAAAGAAAAGTACTCCATAGTATTATGATAGATGCTATATAATAAGTAATATAGTAAATATTATTTATATAACTTTGTTTGGCTATTGTTACTGTTTCGTCTAAATTAATAATAGACATCAATTCTGAAATTGTAAAATAAAGTCTATATAGATTCATAAAACTAAATATTAGCAGAATAGAGAAAATTACAAATTTTTTTATTTTCATCTTTTTAAAGTCTTTTGTCATATAGAATACTCCTTTCTAATAGGATTATAGCATATTATTTTAATATATAGTTGCAAATGTTATTGTTTATTGATAGATTTTATAAATTTGTAAAAAAATATTTATGAATTTTAGAAAATATTCATTTGTGAATTATTTTTAAGTTGGTATAATGAAACAGGAATATTTAACAGTTGAGTGTTTGTTTTCTTTGATGAATGTGGCAAATAGTATGTCTAAGAAAGATTTATTAATCCTCTCTCTTATTCTTATTATCTTTTTATTAATAGGTTTACTTTTTAAGTAATTATATAATAAAAAACACTCAATCTTGCTAGACTGGGTGTTTTATCCAACAATGAGTAAACACTCAACATGCGAAAGTTAAGTATTCCTTTTTATTATATTCAAATTGCTTTGACAATTACATTTTATCAAAATAAATTTTAAGATTCAAGTGCTTAAAAGTATTTTTATTTCATAATTTTAAGTAGGATGTGATTGGATGTTTCAAAAAATTATAAAATTTTTATTTAAAGATTTTTATTTTTTTACAGCTGCTTATTCAAATAATGTTTTTCCAGATCCTTTAAGTAAAGAGGAAGAAGAAGAGTGTGTAAAAAAATGTAAGTTAGGAGATGAAGAAGCTAGAAATAAATTGATAGAACACAATTTAAGATTAGTAGCACATATTGTGAAAAAATATGAATATCATAAAGAAGATGCTGATGATTTAATCAGTATAGGTACCATTGGTCTAATTAAAGGAGTTGATAGTTATTCTTTTAAACATGGTACTCGTCTTACTACATATTGTGCCAGATGCATTGAAAATGAAATATTAATGTATTTTAGAAGTAATAAAAAAAATAATAAAAATATTAGTTTAAATGAACCTGTTGGTTTTGATAAAGATGGAAATGAAATAACATTTTTGGATATTTTAAAGACTCCTAAACCAGATTTTGCTTTAGATATACATAATCAAAATAATTTAGAAAGTTTAAAGAAATATTTTAATGTTTTAACGGAAAGAGAACAAGATATTGTAATTAAACGTTATGGATTAGATGGAGAAGATGAAATTACACAAAAAGATATTGCTAAAAATTTAGGAATCTCTAGAAGCTATGTTTCTAGAATTGAAAAGAGAGCTTTAACAAAATTATTAAGAGAATTTATTAAAAATAAAGATAATTAATCAATAGAAATGACTATTGATTTTTTTTCTTTTTTTAATGATAAATATGTGATACAATAATGCAATTGAAAAAGAGGATAATTTATGAATATAGTTGAAGTTGATGATTTAAAACAATTTAAGAAATTACCAATTGGTATTGGAACTAGTGCGGTATGTTATAGAATTGATGAAAATACTGTAGCAAAATTATTTTATGATTTTTTTTGTTATGATTTTGATATCAATAATCCAATTGTTAGAAATCAATTTGAATTATTTTCTTCTTTATCTAATGATACTTATAAAGGACCTAATCAATTAATTGTAAAAGATGGTATTATCGTAGGCTATTTATATCCTTTTATTGATGGAAAAACTTTACATAGAGTGAGAAATAGTATTACAGTGGATGATATTATTATGAAATATTCAAAGGTAATAGAGGATACTAAAAGGATCAGTAGTTTTGATTTTAGGCTACATGATTTACATGATAAAAATATATTAGTGAATGATTCATTTAGAGTAATTGATTTGGATAGAGGTTATCAAGAAAATAACTCTAACGAAAAAGGACTTTTAAAATATAATATGATTGATATTAACCGTGTAATTATTCATTCATTGTTTCATGTTGATGATAAAGACTCCATCGTTTTTTACAAAGATTTTTTACAAGAATTATATGATAAATGTTTATATGAAGATTATCGTTTTCTAGTGGATTTTTTAGAGCAAACAGAAAAAGAAACGAATTTATGTAAAGTGAAATATAAAAAGATAAGAAAGAGAATAAATTATCGGGTAGATAAAACTTATTATTAAAATGAATTCAAATTTCATTTTTTTATTTGCAAATTTCACCAAATTTACACATTTTTTTCCAAAAGGTCTAAATTGGTTGCTTTTATCTTCAAAATTTGATATATTATTTTCAGAAAAGAACTAAGAAGGAGAATACTGTAATTTGTTAAAAAACAACTTGTAATATTCCTCCGTTTGTCTAAAAACAAACGGGGGAGGGGTAAAAAACCTCTCTTTTTGTTAGCGAAATTTGAAATGATTTATACTAATTAAGCACAAAGATTATATAGAAATGGTGGCGGTTTATATGTATGAAGGCGTTATAAATCAAGAAAATTTAGAAGCAATTACAGCAGTTAGAGAAAAAAAGAAAACAAAAATTAAATATTATTGCTATTTATTTATCAAAAGGAGTTTTGATATAATTTGTGCAATCATAGGCTGTATATTTTTAATACCTTTAATGGTTATTGTAAAACTTTGTAATATTTTTACAGGTGATTTTGGCAAATTATTTTATTGCCAAGAAAGAATTGGAAAAAATGGTAAAAAAATATATATTTATAAATTTAGAACTATGGTTCCAAATGCCGATGAAGAATTAAAAAAATTATTAAAACAACCTAAATATCGAAAAGAATGGGATTTAAATCAAAAATTAGAAAATGATCCTAGAATTACTAAAGCCGGTAAGTTTTCAAGAAAATCTTCGTTAGATGAGATGCCTCAATTTATTAATATATTAAAAGGAGATATGTCTTTAATAGGACCAAGACCATTAGTGGCTGGTGAATTAGATGCTCATAAGGGTAGTCACGAATTATATGAGAGTATTCGACCTGGTATTACTAGTTGGTGGGCTGCTCATGGACGTTCAGCTGTTACATATGAAGAAAGATTATATTTAGAATATTATTATATTAAAAATCAGTCTTTGTGGTTAGATATAAGATGTGCTTTAGATACAGCTTTAGCTGTTATTCATAGAACTGGAGCTAAATAGAAAGAAATTTTTTCTTTTTTATTATTAGATAGAAATGAGAGTTAGTTTTTATGAAAGTAGAAATCATTTGCCCTTTATATAATGCTGAAAATTATATAGAAAATCTTCATGATAATATTTTAAAACAAAAGAACGTTGATTTTTCTGTAAGGTATTTATTAACAGAATCAACAGATCAGACAGAATCTATATTAAAGTCAAAAAAATTAAATTATAATAAGATTGAAAAAAAGGATTTTTCTCATTCCTTAACTAGAGAATTGGCAGCTAGAAATAGTGAAGCCGATATTATTGTTTTTATTTCTCAGGATGTTGAACCTTCTGATGAAAATTGGCTTTATTATTTAGTAAAGGATATTATAGATGGTAATGTATCTGCAGCGTACAGTAGACAAATTACAAAATTTAATAATTTAGAAAAATATACAAGAGAAAAAAATTATCCTAAAGAATCCAAGATTGTTTCAAAAGATGATATTGAAAGTTTAGGATTAAAAACATTTTTCTTTTCTGATGCTGCTTCTGCTATAAAAAAAGAAGTTTTTGAACAATTAAATTATTATGATAATAAAAGATTACCTATTAATGAGGATATGTATATAGCTCACAAATTAATTACAAATGGATATAAAATTAAATATTGTTCGGATTCAATTATTTATCATTCTCATAATTTTAAACTAAAAGAATTGTATAATCGATACAAATTAACAGGTCAATTCTTTAAGGAAAATAGTTATTTGGATGAGTATGGCACAACTGATAGTGGAATAAAATTAGCAACATATGTTTTTAAAAGAATAATGCAAGAGGGTAGAATTTTACTTTTATTTAGATATCCTTTCGATATGGGAGCTAGATTTATTGGAATGAAAGCGGGTAAGTATGGAAAAAAGTAAGGTAACAAAATTTAATTTGAATTTGTATTTAATATTAATCATTGTTGTAGCATGTTTTCCTAAAATTAATATTATTAATGTCCCTGGAAGTTCTACTGGTATAAGAATTGATGATATTTTAATTGCAATTACATTATTTATAATGATTTTAAGTACAGGGAAAGAGATTTTTAATGATAAAAATATAAAGAAAATTACTACTATATTTTTAGTGTATTCTGTATCTTGTGTAATTTCAATTATATTTGGAACTTTAAATGGTTATATTTCACCATTATTGGGGGCTTTGCATTTAACAAGAAAAATAGAGTATTTTATATTTATATTTTTTGGATATAGATATTTTAAATATGAACAACAGAATCCAAAAATATTGAAAATAGTAAATTGTGTAGTTGTGTTTCATCTGCTTGTGTGTATTTTGCAATATTTTGGCTTGGTAGGATCATTTAATGCTGGAGAGGCGTTAGATTATTTAACGCAAGGAAGAGTTAGTTCTACATTTAATGGAGCCTATGAATTGTCAGCATTTTTATTATTATTATTGCCAATATATTTATATAATATTTTTTCAAAATCTAGACAAACTAGTGGTTTGTATCAAAATTTATTTTTTATAGGAATTATATTTTTATGTATATTTATATCAGAGTCACGAATTTCCTTTTTAGCGTTTATAGCAATAGTTATATTGATGTTTTATCATTTTAAAGTAAAAAATAATAAAAAAAATTTTGCAATAATTGTTATTACAATTTTTGTAGCAATTTTGGGATTGTCTGCTTTAAAATCTGGAAATTCAAATATTTCAAAAAGATTAAATGAAATTTCTATATCAGGGTTTATTGAATCAACTTCCTGTGCTTGGGAATATAAAGATTTTGATTTGTACTTATCACAAAATAAATGGTATGGAAATTATGCGTGTATGACTATTGGAACAGATTCTAGTTGGAATTTAAGAGTAAATCATTGGATGCAATTAATTGATGGAGCATTAAGAAATCCATTATTTGGTTTAGGTTTATCTATTGCGGGAAGCGCTTCTGACGGTGAATATGTTAGAATATTGACAGAATCTGGTTTATTGGGCTTATTATTGTGGGGATATTTATTATATAAATTAGTCTGTATTTTTAATAAACATCAAGATAATAAATTATGTGTTATAAGTAAATATGCATTGTTTGGGATGCTTATTGGAGCAATTTTTATAGATGTCTTTTCAGCATCAAAGGTTATTATGATTTTTTGGTTTTTAGTAGGAATGAGTTATTCAAGTATATTTGAGGATGAAAATGAAGAACGTAGTAATAGTTAATGATTTTGATTATATTCAAGGTGGGGCAAGTAAAGTTGCTATTGAAACTGCAGAACTACTAGCTAACAAGTATAATGTGATTTTTTTCTCAGCTGTTTCAGAAGATAAAAATTATAATGATAAGATAACATATATCTCGACTAATCAAAATGAATGCTTGAAAGACAAAAATAAAATAAGAGGTATGATAAATGGTATTTATAATTTTAAAAGTTCAAAATTATTAAAAAAAACCTTAAAATCGTTAAACAAAGATGAAACAATTATTCATGTTCATGGATGGACTAAAGCATTGTCTTCTAGTATTTTTAAATATGCTTTAAAAAATAATTATACTGTTGCTTTGACGTTACACGATTATTTTACTGTCTGTCCAAATGGTGGTTTTTTCAATTATAAAGTAAATAAAATATGTAATTTTAATCCGATGAATATTAAATGTATAAAGTGTAATTGTGATTCTAGAAATTATGTATTTAAATTATATAGAGTTGTAAGACAATTTGTACAAGACAATATTGTTGGACTTAAGAAAAGACTCAAATATGCTATTGGTATATCTGATTTAAATATTAAAGTATTAAAAAAATATTTAAATGATAATATTTGTATACAAAAGATATATAATCCAATTGATTTTGAATTACCTTCAAAACAAGTTGATGTATCAAAAAATACGAAATATATTTATATAGGAAGAGTTACAAAAGAAAAAGGGGTGGATATTTTTTGCCAAGAAATATCTAAAAATAATTATGACGGAGTAGTTGTAGGAAATGGACCAGAACTATGTGAATTAAAATCAAAATATCCAAATATCAATTTTGTTGGATGGAAAAATAAGACTGAAATAGAAGAATATTTGAAACAGTCAAGAATGCTTATTTTCCCATCATTATGGTATGAGGGAGCACCGTTAACGCCATTGGAAGCAATGAGTTATGGTATTCCTTGTGTTGTGTCAAATTGTTCTTCGGCTATAGAATATTTCGATACCAAAAATGGTGAAATATTTGACCCATATATTCCAGGTAGTTTAACTGAAAAAATAAATCTTATTAATAATAATATAGAATCTTACAGCAAAAACGCCTATAATTATATGATTAATTATAAAAAAAATAATTATGTTGAAGAATTAGAAAAATTTTATAGGAGTGTTTTAAATGACAAAAAGGATTGAAGTTTTTCAAAGCTTTAGATTTATAGCTTTTTTATTAATATTTATATGGCATTTGAATGGTTATATGGGAATTTCAGTTACATCTCATGCTCAAATAGCCGTTTCATTTTTTATCATTATATCAGGATTTTTAAACTGTATTTATATTGAAAATGATAGTAATTATAATAGTAATGTTAATTATTTAAGAAAAATGTTTAATTACGCTAGAACAAAAATTAAAAAGATTTATCCACTATATATAGTTACAATAATTTTATTCATACCAATAAGCTTTAAAAATTTAGTCCTTGAAAGTAATGTTAGTATAATAATTTATATGTTATGTGTTATTGCAAATATATTTTTGCTAGAGGCATGGTTTCCGAAGAATTTTGATAGTATTTCATATGCTGGATGGTATTTATCCATATTAGTTTTTTTACAATTTATAACAATTCCATTAAATGATTTATATAAAAAAGTACATTCGAAAATTAACTCAAATATATTAATTATTGCAGCAGTATTTATATTATTTTTAATGTATACAATTTTTGTTGGAAATGAATTCTATTTTTATTACAATTTTCCTTTATATAGAATTTTTGAGTATTTTATTGGATTTATACTTGGAAAAATGTATTTGAATGGTGAGTATAAGAAGATGTTTTGTGATAAAAAACTTTCAACATTTATAGAAATAATTACCATATTAGTTTGTTTAATTGTATATAATTTATTTTATTCATCTTCAAATTATGGTGTACATTCTGTTGTAGAAATGCTTGTTATTATGGCAATAATATTTGTTTTTTCACATGAAGCTGGATATATTTCTAATTTACTTAAAAATAAATTTTTGATAAATTCTGGAAATATTAGCGGCGAATTATATTTGATTCATAATTTATTTACAGCCTATTTATTAGGTATAATTACAAGAATTGTACCACATGGAAATTTCGTTGTTAATTTATTAGTCTTTACTTTAACTTTTATATTAAGTTATATTACATCATATTTTATTCATTATAGAAAGGATTATTTTAAATGCTTAAAAAGAAATTAAAAAAAATTTATTTTAAAATAGTTGGTCCGATAAAGAGAAAAAAGTTTAAATGTACAGATTTTACAATTATATCTAATAATTGTTTTGGTGGTATTATATACAGAAATAATAATCTACCATACAATACACCAACAGCTGGATTATTTTTTATGGCAAATGATTATATTAAATTTATTTATGACATGAAAAATTATTTGAGTAAAGAATTAACGGAAATAAAAATAGAGGACTCTAATTATTATGATTATTTGAAAAGTATTAATTACAATGCTCCAATTGGTAAATTGGGGGATGTTGAAATAATGTTTTTACATTATCCAACGTTTGAAGAAGCGAAGGAAAAATGGGATAGAAGAAAACAAAGAATTAATTATGACAAGATAATTTATAAATTTTCTGAGCAAAATAATTGTACTTATGAAGATTTGAAAAAATTTGAAGAATTTAATGCTTTAAACAAATTATGTTTTACCTTTAATAAATATGATGATTTAAAATGTATTCAATTTACAGAATTTGAAAAAAATCCAGGTATGTTCAATGATAGTAGTGAAAGAGTCTTCAAAAAATATTTTAATATTTATGATTTTGTAAATAACAAATTAACTTTTACACCAAAAGTTTTAATGGTTGTATCAGATTTACTAAAGTGCAATGGGATTTCATCATATGTTATGAATTATTTTAATCAAATTGATTCTAAAGATGTTGCTATTGACTTTGTTGTAACAAGTAATAAAATTGATGAGATATATAAAAGAGATATTTTAAATAAAAAAAGAAATATATATTTAATTGATTATGATGCTAATATATCTTTATTTAAAAATGTAAGAAAAATCAAAAAATTTATGAGAGAAAATTCTTTTAAATATGATATTATACATTCCCATTTAATTAATAAAGGATATTTTTATTTAAAATATGCTAAAAAATATGGAATACATGTTAGAATTCTCCATAGTCATAATACTGTTTTAGGTGATGACAAGTTTATTCGAAAAATAGTCAATGAAATTTTCAAAAAATTAGCTATATTAAATGCAAATACTTATTTTGCTTGTTCAAATTTAGCTGGAAAATATTTATTTAATAGAAAAAAGTTTGAAGTTATAAATAACGCAATTGATATTAATAAATTTATATATAATGAAAATTGGAGAAATGAATATAGAAAATCTTTAAAAATAGAAAATAAGTTTGTAATAGGCCAAGTTGGAAGATTATCAATTCAAAAAAATCATTTATTTTTTGCTGAGGTAATGAAAAAAATTATTGATAAAAATAAAAAAATTATATGGTTAATTGTTGGTGATGGAGATTTAGAGTTCAAGATTAAACATAAAGTTGAAGAGTTAGATATTAAAGATAATGTTATTTTCTTAGGAACAAAAAATGATGTTAATAAATTATATTCTGCTATAGATTTATTTGTTTTACCTAGTTTATATGAGGGATTACCTGTTGTGGCAGTTGAAGCACAAGCATCAGGTGTTAAATGTATTTTGTCTGATACTATAACACAGGAAGTGAATATTTCAAAAAATGTCTCATTTGTTCCTCTAAATGAAAAAAAATGGGTAGAGACTATTAGTAGTTATAAAAATGAAAATAAACGTTTTGTTTTTGAAAAAGAAAAATTTTTAAAGTATAACATATATACAGAAAGCGAAGTATTAAAAAATAAATATATTTCATTAATAAAAAACAATAATTAAAATTTAAAATGGAGTGAGATTATGGAGTATAAAATTTGTGCAATAGTAGTTACATATAATAGAAAAAAATTGTTGGAAGAAAATATAAATGCATTATTGAAACAGAGTTATAAAAAATTTGATCTTTTGATAATTGATAATGGTAGTACAGATGGTACACAACAAATGGTTAATATATATAGAGATAGTAGATTAAAATATATAAATACAGGTAGTAATCTTGGTGGAGCTGGAGGATTTTCTTTTGGATTGAGGAAAAGTATAGAATTAGGATACGATTATGCATGGATAATGGATGATGATACAATTCCGGAAGAGAAATCATTAGAGTCATTAATAAAAAAAACTAAAGGTATAGATTTTTCCTTTATGAGCTGTTTAACTAAATGGACAGATGGAAACTTAGCAAAGATGAATATTCAAGAAATTGATAAAAATATAATTGCTGAAAATGAAATCTTGTCTAAAAGGTTAATACCAATCATAAGAGCTTCCTTTGTCGCATGTTATATTAATTTGCATTATGCAAGAAAGGCCGGATTACCGATAAAAGAGTTCTTTATTTATGGAGATGATTTTGAATATACTTTTAGATTAACAAAGTATCAAAAGGCCTATTTGGATTTAGACAGTGTTGTTATACATAAAATGCCTAATAATACCGATGTAAATGTTCTAGATTTGCCAAAAGAAAAAATTAATAGATTATTTTATAACTATAGAAATTTGTTTTATATTAAGAGAAAAAACGGTCTTAAAGAATCTATTAAATATTTATTTCATTGTTTTAATTCTATTATAAAAGTGTTATTTTGTGCTAGAGATTCAAGATTTAAAAGAGCTTTTTATATTGTAAAAGGAACTGTTTATGGTATTTTCTTTAATCCAGATATTGAATATTGTAATAGTGAGGAGAAAATAAATGAAACAGTATAATTATTTAATAGTAGGAGCTGGTTTATTTGGTTCTACTTTTGCTTATGAAATGTCAAAAATTGGAAAAAAATGTTTAGTAATAGATAGAAGAAATCATATTGGAGGAAATATATATTGCGAGAACATTAATGGGATTAATGTGCACAAATATGGAGCACATATATTTCATACATCAAATAAAAAAATTTGGAATTATGTAAATCATTTTGTTGAGTTTAATAATTATATAAACTCTCCAATAGCTAATTATAAGGGAGAATTATATAATTTACCATTTAACATGAATACATTTACTAAATTATGGAGTGATGTTAAAACACCAACTGATGCGAAAAATAAAATAAAAAAGCAAACAAAAGAATTAGAAAATATTGAACCGTCTAATTTAGAAGAACAAGCTATTCGTTTAGTTGGTAAAGATATTTATAAAAAACTGGTTAAAGGTTATACTGAAAAACAATGGGGTAAAGATTGTAGAGAATTACCAAGTTTTATAATAAAAAGATTACCTATTAGATTTACTTTTAATAATAACTATTTTAATGATAAGTATCAAGGAATTCCTGTAGGTGGATATAATAAAATAATTGAAAAAATGTTAGAAAATTGCGATGTTGAATTGAATGTTGATTATTTAAAAAATAAGGAAAAATATAATTGTTTAGCGGATAAAATATTATATACTGGTATGATTGATGAATATTTTAATTATTCATTAGGAAATTTAGATTATAGAACTTTAAAATTTGAGACAGAAGTGTTGGAAGATGTTGAGAATTATCAGGGAAATGCTGTCATGAATTATACAGATAGAGAAACGCCTTATACAAGAATAATTGAACATAAACATTTTGAATTTGGAAAACAAAAAGATACAATTATTACTAAAGAATATCCATGTAATTGGAAACCTGGTGATGAGGCCTATTATCCTATAAATGATGAAAAGAATAATAATTTATTTGAAAAATATAAATTATTAGCAAATAAAGAAAATAACGTTATATTTGGAGGAAGATTAGGAAATTATAAATATTATGATATGGATAAGGTTATTGAAGCAGCGCTAGATTTAGTAAATAAGGAAATGAATTGATAAATAATGTTTAATATGTTATGCTTTAGTAGGTATAATTATTTTAGTTAGAAGGTTAAATATGAAGAGCATAAAAAAAAATTATCTATATAATTTATCTTATAATTTATTAAGTGTATTACTTCCTCTTATAGTGGCACCATATTTATCTAGGGTCTTAGGTGTGGAAGGTGTTGGAACTGCAAGCTATACGTTATCAATTGTGTCATACTTTATTTTGTTTAGTAATTTAGGCATTGCTACATATGGCCAAAGAGAAATATCTATGCATAGAGATAATAAGTATTTATATAGTAAGAAAGTTTATGAAATTGGTTTGTTTAGAATTATATCGACGATTATTTGTATAATAATATATTATTTTTTATTTGTATCAACTTATATTAATAAGCAATATAATATTATTTATTTCATTTTGATGCTAAATATTTTGGCAAATGCATTTGATTTTTCATGGTTTTTGAGAGGATTGGAAGAGTTTAAATATACATCTACATTTCAAATTATTTCAAAATTGCTATATGCCGTTGGTATATTTGTATTTGTAAAAGACAGTGATGATTTAAATATATCAATTTTATTAAGTTCTATTTCACTTTTGTTGACTTCTTTTTTAACGTTTTTGACATTGTTTAAGTATTGTCAAAAAATTCCATTAAATCAATTAAAAATTGCATCTCATTTAAAGGATTGTTTTATATATTTTATTCCAGCAATTGCAACACAGATATATACAGTTTTAGATAAAACAATGATAGGAATATTTTCAACTAAAATTGAAAATGGCTATTATGAACAAGCAGATAAATTAATAAAAGTAATTTTGTCATTAATGACATCTTTAAATTCAGTTATGCAATCAAGGGCATCATATTTGTTTTCTAAGAACAACATTGATCAATTAAAACAATATATTTTAAAATCATTTGAATTTTTAAGTATTTTATCTGTTCCACTAACACTAGGAATTATGTGTGTTTCGTCTTATTTTGTTCCACTTTTTTTTGGTTCTAATTATGATAAGGTTATTGTTAATTTAGTTATAATATCTCCAGTATTAGTATTTATTGGTATAAGTAATTTACTTGGTTCACATTATTTAACTCCAACAGGGAAAAGAAGAATAAGTAATAGAGCAATAGTGTTAGGAGCAATTATAAACTTTTCATTAAATTTAATTTTAATAAGACGTTATGCTTCGATTGGAGCATCTATTTCGACTATAATAGCAGAAGGAATTATTGCTATTATGTATACATTTTATTCAAGCGAAGTAATTAATTTTAGAGATATCTTAAAAATATTCTATAACAAATTATTAGCAGGCCTAGTTATGTGTTGTGTAGTATTATTACTAAAACATATTTTAGTTATTGATTGGTTTTCATTAATTATAATGTGTGCTGCTGGTGCTGTCATATACTTTATGGTATTGTATTTGTTAAAAGATAAATTTTTTATTGAAATTACTAATATGGCCAAGGGAAAATTGGGAGGTACTAAATGAATGATTTTAATTTGGAAGAAGAAATAATATGCAATTATACTGTAAGTAAAGAAATGAAAAAAGTGTGGAAAATACAATTAGATATGTTAAAAAAATTTATGGAGGTATGTGATAAGCATGGATTAAAATATTTTTTAACAGCTGGTAGTATGCTAGGGGCAGTTAGACATAATGGTTTTATTCCATGGGATGATGATATTGATATTGGGATGTTACGTGATGACTATAACAGATTATTAGAAATCGCAGATAAAGAATTTAAATATCCATATTTTTTTCAAACACCCTATAATGATAATATATACAGAGGACATGCTCAACTGCGAAATAGTGAGACAACTGCAATTTTGCCACATGAGTTGGGTCTTGAATTTAATCAAGGAATATTTATGGACATATTTCCATATGATGGTATACCGAATAATAAAATTTTATATAAAATCCAAAAAAATAAAATTAAAGATATGGTTAATATAATGAGTTGGTATAAATGTTATAATCCAAATTTAAAAAACTCAATAACTATGAAAATAAAAAAAGTATTTTCAAATGTTTTTTTTAAATTTGTTAATTATAAAAAATTTTATGCTCATTTTGAAAAGGTTTGTTCTAAGTATTCTAGTCTTGATGATGTTTTAGTTAGTAATTTAAGTTTAATATATGACAGGCCAAAATATCAACATAATAAAAAATATTTTGAAGAACTATTTTTTCATAAATTCGAAAACTTGAGTGTTCCAATTCCAAAGGAATATGATAAGATTTTATCTAAGCAATATGGTAATTATATGGAATTTAAAAAAGGAACGGCAACTCATGGATGTTTAATTCTAAACCCAGATATTTCTTATAAAAAATATATTTTGGAAGGAGAAAAATCTAGTGAAAAAGTATAAAATTGGATATACAACAGGAGTTTTTGATCTATTTCATATAGGACACTTAAATATTTTAAAACGTGCTAAAGAACAATGTGAATATTTGATTGTAGGAGTTAGCACTGATGAATTAGTTAAAAACTATAAAAATAAAGTTCCTGTTATTCCTTATGAGGAAAGAAAAGCAATAGTAGAAGCAATTAAGTATGTTGATAAAGTTGTTCCACAGACTACAATGGATAAATATAAGGCATGGGAAGAAAATCATTTTAATGTTATATTTCATGGTGATGATTGGAAAAATTCCCCTATGTATAACGAAATGGAAGAAAAACTAAAATTACATGGAGTTAGTTTTGTATATTTTCCATACACAAAGGGAATTTCTTCAACAATTTTAACAAAAAAAATTCATGAATAGATTTAAAAAAATTATTTTATGTGGAATCTTAGTTGGAATCTTAGTTGGAATTTTAGTTGGAATTTTATTACTTTGCAATCATCATTACATAATTGTGAAAGATGATAATAAAAATTTATATTGGTATGAAAAATATCATGTTATTGCTCATGCACTTGGCGAAATTGATGGCCATACATATACAAACTCCTTAGAGGCGTTTGAAAAATCATATAAAAATGGTATTAGAATATATGATGCTGATTTAAATATAACATTAGATAAAAAATATGTGTTAAGACATGAATGGGTTGATAATATTGGCGTTGAATACTCTACAGGATTGAATCCTACATATGCTGAATTTATGTCAAAAAAAATTTATTCAAATTATACACCATTGTCATTAGAAGATTTTTTAAAGATAATGGATAAATATTCAGATATATATGTTGCTTTTGATGCTAAAGATGATATTGTAAAAATGTACTCAGATTTAGTTAATATAATAATTTCCAAACATTTAGAACATTTATTAGATAGAGTAATTGTTTCATTTTATAAATATGAAGATTATTATAAAATTAAGAAAATATATCCATTTAAAAATTATGCTATAAGATATTATGAAAATGATCCTAAAAATGTTGATGAATTAATTTCTTTTTGTAAAACCAATGATATAAATGTCGTAAATATAAAAATGTTATATATAAATAAAAATAATGATTGGAAAAAAATTGTTGATAATGGCTTAAAAGTATATGCTGCTGTTGTTAATGATGATAGTATTTATAAAAATATATCTATTAATGGTGTTTGGGGAATCGTTTCAGATTCCATTCCAGAGAAAAGTTATAATTAATTGAGATTTGATTAATTTTGAAAAAATAAAATAAAAAGACATATATCAATTAGACTAGCTATGGATATGAGATAAAAAGATCCTTAGATTGAATAAGGTGTAGAATGATTAAAATTGAATTCTCATAAATATTGAGTTATACTTAGACATACTAAAGTAAAAAAATAAATTATGAGGATATATTATGAGTTTTTTCATTATTGATGTGTTGACAAAAAAAGGTGACTAAAGTATTATTTGGAGAAAAAACTATGAATATTACATGATAAACAAATAATTTTTTAAGATAAAAGTCGGCATAAGCTATATATTGTCGACTTTTACAATATAATGATCATCATTAATAAAATGATAATGGTTTATAAAAAAATAATACTAATAAAATATAACTATTAAAAAGCAGAAATATTTGTAAGTTTTTCAATTATTTTAAATAACAAATTATATAATAAAAAAGGTGGTGCATATGAAAAAAATTCTAAAAAATTTATTAATATTTATTTTAATCATTACAGTAACAATATCGTTATTTATTTATACAATGTTAGATACTACAAAAACATTATTTCAAAAAGATAATATTATTAATATGTTAAAACAGGTTGATATAATGGAATTAATTGGAGAAGAATCTTTAAATCAAATTTATCAAACTTTAGAAGAAACAGGAATGCCAAAAGAGTATGCAGATTACGTTTTAAAAAATGATGAGTTAAAAGGGTATGTTAGTAAGTATGTTGTAGAAGCAGCAGATTATCTAATATATGATAAAGAACTGCCAAAATTAAATGAAAAAGAAACAGAACAAATACTTATTTCATCTTTTCAACAAACAATTAACGTTGCTCAAGAAAATAATATTGATGTAAATCAATATTTGTCACAGCAAGATCAAGAAGAAATTATTGATAAAATAAAAGAATATACTCCACAAATTGTTAGTCAAATTCCAAAAGCAGAAAATATAATTCAAAACAAATTAAAAAATAATAGTGAATATCAAGAAACATTAAAACAAATTCAATCAACAATTGATGAAATTCAAAAAATCTATAGTTATCAATCTTTTGTTTTAATATTAATTATCATTCAATTTGTTTTAATTGTACTATTAAATATTAAGAAATGTTTTAAAAATGTAGCTATTCCATTTTTCTTGAATGCTACGTTATTATTGATGATAAATATGATTTTACCAAATTTAATCAATCACTATTATCCAATAGAATTACAATTTGTTCGTTCTACCTTTGATGTTATCATAAATCAATTGATTCAAAAATGGAGTCAAACTGAAAATTTATATTTTATACTATTTATTTTGTTAATAGTTATTCAAATCATTACAACACATTTCTTAAAGAAAAAGAAAGTAGTTGAATAAATGAAAAAATATATAGCTTATGTTCTATGGTTATTTTGGCTATTTATTATATTTTATTTGTCTAATCAACCTGGAAATATCAGTGGAGGAGAGAGTAGTCATTTAATTTATAATACTCTACATTTTATATATACATGTTTGAATCTAGATACCTCTCATTTAAACGAAATTATATTAATAATTCATAATCCCTTAAGAGAATGTATGCATAGCTTAGAATATTTAATTTTAGGAGTTCTTACTATTAATCTTTTAATTCAAACTCAAGTAAAAGAAAACAAAATGATAATAACTATATTATTTTGTTTTATCTATGCTGCGACAGATGAAATTCATCAACTATTTATACTTGGCAGAACATTTGAATATTTTGATATTCTTATGGATATGGTAGGAACCTTAATTGGAACATTGATAACAAAACTAATATGGAAACATAAAATTTAAATATTAATTAAAAAAAATGTAAATTTGAAAAAAGAAATCATTAATTAGGAAAATTGGTAAGAAAAAACTTACCAATTTTTTAAAATAGAGATTTGTAAAGAAAAAACATTTCTGATAAATTACACTCCAGAAAAGGAGAAATAATATGATAGAAGCAAAACCATTTTATACCTGTAAATATGATAAAGCATTTAAAGAAATTATGATGAAAGAAGAAAACTTAAAAAGTATTAGAAAGCATATTAGAAGTAACAATTCAAAAAATACAGTTACAACCACTTCATATACTAACAGGTAATATTCATTTAAAAGGAAAAGAAGTAGATCTATTAGTAGTAACCGATAAAGGAAAAATAGAAGTCGAAGTAAATACCTATTATAATGATTATGTCAGAGTAAGAAACTTTAATTATATTACAAATATCTATAATAATCAAGTAACAGTAGGTGATAAATATAGTGAAGATACTAATGTCATTCAAATCAATTTAAACTATGGAATTCAAGATACAAAATATAAAAGAATCTATAAAGTAAGAGATGAAGAAGGAAAAGAATATATCAAAAACTTTTACATCTATGAAATAAATATGGAAAAGCTAAAAAAAATATGGTATGATAAAAATGAATTAGAGATCGAAAAAAATAAATATTTGTTGATGTTGGATATGGAAATAAAAGATATCAAGAAATTATCAAAAGATAAAGTGGTGAGAGAATATATGGAAAAGATAGAAAAGTTAAACAATGATCCTATGTTTATTAATTGGATAACTAAAGAAAAAGATGAACAAATGATAAAAAATACTCAACTTTATAATGCCACTCAAAATGGATTAAATTTAGGAATTGAGCAGAGAAATATTGAAATAGCTAAAAATTTGTTAGAACAAAATATCGATATTTCTGTAATTATGAATGCTACAGGGTTAACCAAAGGAGAAATTGAATCTTTACAAAAATAAGAAAAATCTTATTTTTTTTCATTAATAAAACTAAGTTATGATAAATATATCGAAAGAAAGACAATATTATAAAATAAAATTAATGAACTAATGTCTTTTTATTTAAAAATATCTCTATTGAAATAAAATGATAATAATGATATACTTACTATGAGAATTGAGATGATAATATGAAAAAACGAAAGAAAAATAAAAAAATGATCATATTTACAATTATTAATTTATTCTTTACTATTTTACTTTCTTACTTTATTTTTACTTTAAATATTTTACCTTTAAAATATTCTATTTTATTAGTAGGACTATTATTAATTATTGATGTTGGAGCTGTCTTTTTAATTAAACAAAAGAAAAAAGGTATTAGAATAATTGGATATATTATATCTATTATTCTTGCTTTAATTAGTATAGTTGGAAGTTATTATTTATCTACTACAAATAGTTTTCTAAATAAAGCTTTTGATAATGCTGTTAAAACATATACTAACACTTATTATGTTGTTACTTTAAAAAATTCTAATTTAGAAAAAACAGAGGATTTAAAAGATCAAAAAATTGGATATTATGAATCTATTCCTAATATAGAAGAAGCTTTAACAGAATTTAATAAAAAAACTACGACTGAAAATAAAAAGTATGAAAGTATTATAGAATTATTCAAAGATTTAAAAACAAAAAAAATAAGCGCTACTATAATTGAAGAAAATATTTATGAAGCACTATTAGAAGATGGAACAACACTGAATAAAAATGATTATAAAATAATTGATAAGTTTGATTTAGAAGTAGAAGAAGAACAAGAAGAAATTGTAGATGATGGAAATTCCTTTAGTGTTTATATTGGTGGAGTTGATTTTACAGAAAAAAATACAGACTTTAATATGGTTGTTACTATTAATAAAAAAACACATAAAATATTACTTACATCTTTACCAAGAGATTATTATGTAACAATTAGTGGAAAAGGAATGAAAGAATTACTAGGATATGTAGGATATTTTGGAATTAATACTTCTAGAAAAACAGTAGAAGATTTATTTGGAATTAACATTGATTACTATGTTAAAATTAATACAGAAAGTATTGTTGGCTTAGTAGATACCTTAAGAGGTGTTCAATTCTGTTCAGACAGCAGCTATACAACAACTCATGCTTTAGTTATGGGAAGTTATGATGATACAAAAGGTAAAAAATTGACTGTTTCAAAAGGTTGTAGAACTTATAGTGGAATTGAGATATTAACTATTGCAAGAGAAAGAAAAGCTTTTGTAGATGGAGATCGTCAAAGACAAAAAAATTGTCAAGATATTATGATTAGTATATTTAAGAAAATGGCTAATGCTGATAATATTACAAATTATTCTAATATTTTAAATGCTGTTAGTAATTTATATACAACTAATATTTCTAAAGATTTAATTACTGAGTTAGCTCGTAATACAGTTGATGGTGCAAGTTGGACTTTTGAACAACAATCTGTAGCAGGAAGAGATTCTAGTGCTTATGTTCATTTAGGTACTGTAAAAGATTATGTAATGATTCCTAATACAGATAGTATTGCTACAGCGCAATCTAATATGAAAAAAATTATATCTGGTAAATAATTGAATAAGGACTTAGTTTATACTAAGTTTTTTTTCAAATTATTTGTTTTGGATAAAAAATATGTGTATAATAAGAACCAGGTGATGTTATGACTAAAAAAGAAAAAATTGATTTATTATTAAAAGATAAACCGAATTTAATCTGTGAAAAAATATATGAAAGAGATGTTGAAGTTGTTAGAGCAATTTTAGAATTAGAAGAGTGGAAAAATCCAAAGTTTCAAAGCTTATTAACACCAACTATATGGCAAAGTAATTTAGAAAATGTAAAAGGTATTTTAGAATTAGAAGAGTGGAAAGATTCAAAATTTCAAGGTTTATTAACAACAAATATATGGAATAGTAATTTAGATAATGTAAAAGA
>URDT01000007.1 GCA_900546745.1 uncultured Mycoplasmatota bacterium
GCGAAGTGGTCAAACGCGGCAGACTGTAAATCTGTTCCTTCGGGTTCGATGGTTCAAATCCATCTCCCTCCACCATTAATGTGTTAAATTGCCTCGTAGCCAAGCGGTAAGGCACCACACTTTGACTGTGGCATTTCGCTAGTTCGAATCTAGCCGAGGCAACCATTTATTTATATCATATGTCCCGTTAGCTCAGTAGGTAGAGCATTTGACTTTTAATCAAAGGGTCGGCGATTCGAGTTCGCCACGGGACACCATTTGATTATTAAGAAATCATTAGATTTCTTTTTTCTTTTTCAAAATTAAGCATATAATACATTTTTTTGAATAAAATGTAAAAAAGGTATTGCCAAACAAAAAAATATATTATAAAATTTAGTAGTCGTTTGGTATGAATTACGACTTATGGTTGATATGCCTGAGTGGCGAAATTGGTAGACGCACAGGACTTAAAATCCTGCGGGAGTCAAATCCCGTGCCGGTTCAAGTCCGGCCTTAGGCACCATATGGAGAAATACCCAAGTGGCTGAAGGGTCCGGTCTTGAAAACCGGTAGGTCGGGCAACCGGCGCGGGGGTTCAAATCCCTCTTTCTCCGCCATTGTTATTTTATATTTGATATCGCGGAATGGAGCAGTTTGGTAGCTCGCTGGGCTCATAACCCAGAGGTCGTTGGTTCAAATCCATCTTCCGCAACCATTTTGGTCCCGTGGTGTAGCGGTTATCACGTTTGCCTGTCACGCAAAAGATCGCGAGTTCGATTCTCGTCGGGACCGCCATTATTTGGCTCTGTAGCTCAGTCGGTAGAGCAAAGGACTGAAAATCCTTGTGTCGGTGGTTCGATTCCACTCGGAGCCACCATTTATGTGTTACCACTGTGTTATGATATATATTGCTATAGTTTCAATATTATATTATTCCAGTATGTATTTATATAGTATTGTGTAGCATGCGCTCGTAGCTCAGCTGGATAGAGTGTTTGGCTACGAACCAAAAGGTCAAGGGTTCGAATCCCTTCGAGCGCACCATATCGGGAAATGGCTCAACTTGGTAGAGCACTTGGTTTGGGACCAAGGGGTTGCAGGTTCAAATCCTGTTTTCCCGACCATTTAGATTATAAAATCTTGAAAGTCAAGATTTTTTTTATTGTATATTACGGAGCTAAAATTATATTAGGATAAATGACTAGATTACCTATTTATTTTTTGATATAATGATAACGAGGTAGAAAAATTTATGAAAAATATCTTTTTAATCATTAATTACAATGATTATCAAACTACAGAAAAAATATTAGATAATGTTAAGGACTATAAAATACTGGATAAAATCATAGTTGTTGATAACAACTCAACGGATGATTCATTCAAAAAGTTATCTAATTTCAAAAGTAAAAAATTAATAGTAATTAAAAACTCTCAAAATAAAGGATATGGATCAGGTATTAATTTTGGATGTAAATACATAAACTCTAAATTTGGTGAGTCTTACGTGTTTATTAGTAATCCAGATGTTATTATTTATGGTGAAGAAGACTTGCAAAAATTAATTCAAACCTTTGATAAAGATACAGCTATTGTCGCACCAATTATTAAAGAACATGAAGGTTATAATAGAGGCTGGAAGATTCCTTCTCCTATTCAAGATAGTTTGTTAAATTTGATATATATTCATCGCTTTTTGAGACCTAAATTATTATTTTATAAAGATGAATGCTATAAAAATAATGTTATGGAGGTGGAAGCTGTTTCTGGATGTTTTTTTGTAATCAATTCTTTCATTTTAAAACAATGCGATTATTTTGATGAAAATATCTTTTTGTATTATGAAGAAAATGTTATAGCAAAAAAAATTCAAAAAATTAATAAAAAAGTCTTGATTAATACACAGGTTGAAGTTTTTCACAATCATTCTGTTACAATTGATAAAAATATTAATCATATCAAAAAATATAAAGAATTAAAAAAAAGTCAGATTTATTTTCAAAAATATTACAATCATGCAAATTGGTTTGAATTGTTCTTATTAAAAATTACAAATAAAATGACATTATTAATTTTATATATTGCTGGAGTAAGGAGGAAAAGTAAGTGAAAATTTCTTTGATTACAGTATGCTATAATTCTGAAAAAACGGTTGAGGATACTTTAAAATCGGTTCTTCAACAAAATTACGAAAATTATGAGTATATTGTTATAGATGGAAAGTCAAAAGATCATACAATTGATATTGTAAAGAAATATGAGCAAAAATTTGCCGGAAGATTAAAATTTATTAGTGAACCAGATAAAGGAATATATGATGCTATGAATAAAGGAATAAAATTAGCAAAAGGAGATATTATCGGAATATTGAATTCGGATGATGTTTTAACAAATTCATCAGTTTTTGATAAAATTGTTACTGCTTTTAAAAACAACGATGTTGATGGTGTATATTCGAATTTAGTATTTTTAGATGAGACTCTACAAATTCCCGTTAGAAATTTCATTGCTCACAAACAGTCAAAAGTTTTAGGATGGCATCCACCTCACCCAACTTTATACTTAAAAAAAGAGGTATATGAATCAGTTGGATATTTTGATTTAAATTATAAAATTGCAGCAGATTATGATTTTATGTTAAGAATGTTAAAAAATAATTTTAAATTATACTATATTGATGACTATTTAGTAAAAATGCGCTCTGGTGGAGTTAGTACAAATGGTTTAAAAGGTTATTTTAGAAATTTAAAAGAAGCAGATTCCGTATTAAGAAAAAACCATATCTCATTTCCTGTTATTAGCAATATTACTAGGATCATTAAAACAATATTTCAAGGATTTAGTGCGAAAATAAATGCTAAAAAAATTTTAAAAAAACTATAAAAATAAAGAGATAATGCCTCTTTATTTTTTTTTGCTAAAAAATATGCTATAATGTTGTCATAATATATGTGTCTTGGAGGTATTATGAGAAAAAATAAATATGCTATCGAAGTAAAAGATATGACTAAAAACTTTAAAATATATTCTGATAAACCAAGTACTTTGAAAGAAAGATTAGTGTTTTGGAATAAAAATAATAAAGAAATTAGGAGTGTTTTAAAAAATATTAATTTAAATATTAATAAAGGAGAAACTGTAGCTTTGATCGGAACAAATGGAAGTGGTAAATCTACTTTATTAAAATTGATGACAAAAATCATTTATCCTACAAAAGGAAGTATTAAAACAAATGGAAAATTAACTTCTTTATTAGAGTTAGGCGCAGGATTCCATCCGGATTTTACAGGAAGAGAAAATATTTATTTTAATGCCTCTATATTTGGATTAACTAAGGATGAAATTGAAAGTAGAATGGATGATATTATAAGTTTTTCTGAACTAGAAGAATTTATTGATAACCCAATACGTACTTATTCTTCTGGTCAATACATGCGTTTGGCATTTTCTATAGCTATTAATGTAGATGCAGATATTTTATTAATTGATGAAATATTAGCAGTTGGTGATCAACATTTTCAAGATAAATGCTTTGCGAAATTAAAGGAATTAAAAGAAAGTAATAAGACAATTATTATTGTCACTCATAATTTGTATCAAGTAAAAGAATTATGTACAAGAGCAGTTTGGATATATAATGGTGAAATTCGTATGGATGGTAATCCAGAAAAAATTGTTGACGAATATTTGAAAGTGTGTGGTTAATTTATGTTAAAGGAACTTTATCAATATCGAGAATTTTTGAAAACTAATGTGAAAAAGGATATTAGAGGTAAATATAAAGGATCTTTTTTAGGTGTATTATGGTCTTTTATTAATCCCTTGTTGACAGCCTTGGTTTACGCAATTGTATTTCCATTTATTTTAAAAGGAAGCCAAGATAATTATGTTACATTTATTGTAATTGCAATATTGCCATGGAATTGGTTTACTACAGTTATTTCCCAAGGTACATTTTGTATTTTAGCAAATGCCGGTATTATAAAAAAAGTATATTTCCCAAGAGAAATATTACCGATTTCTACAGCGACAAGTGGTTTGGTTAACTTTTTGATTTCAACTCCAATTATTTTAATGTTTTTATTATTTAGTGGAATTGGTTTTAGTAAATATATTTTATTTTTACCAGTAATAGCTATTATTCAATACTTATTAACATTGGCTATTATTATGATTACAAGTGCTATTAACGTTTATATTAGAGATGCAGAATACATTATTAATTTTTTTGTAACAATGTTATTTTATGCAACACCGGTATTATATTCAGCTGATTTATTTCCAAAACAATTTCGTCAATTTCTTTATTTGAATCCTATGACAACTATTATTAATGGATATCGTGATATCTTTTATTATAAACAAATGCCAGATTGTTTAGCGCTAGGTATTATATTTATAATTTCTATTCTTTTATTATTGTTAGGATTTAAAATTTTTAGAAAATTAGAAAAAGGTTTTGCCGAGGAGGTATAAATTTTTTTACAAGTATTTCAATTTATAAATTTATTAGAAAGGTAAGATACAATATTTATGATAAGTTTTATTATTTTAAATTATAAATCTTTTGATGATACTATTGAGTGTATTCATTCTATTCAAAAAATTAAAACTAATAAAAAAATATCAATTATAGTAGTAGATAATAATAGTTTAGATTCTGTTCAGGAAAAAGAAATCAAAAAATATACAAAAGATTTAGTATTGTTAACTGAAAATGTTGGTTTTGCGAAAGGAAATAATGCCGGATGTGAATATGCTATAAAAAAATATCAACCTGATTTTTTATGTGTAATTAATAGTGATACAGTGATAGAACAATCTGAATTTATAGATATAATTTATGAGTTATATGATCAATATCATTTTGATATGTTAGGACCTAAAATATTACCAGAATCTTCTGAATCCTGTAATCCATTTTATGCTTATTCTACAATTGATGAAGTTCAAGAAAGAATTCATTACACAGAAAGGTTGTTACAAATATACCAAAATAAATTGTTGCGAAATTTATTAAATGTTTATATATCATTTAAGAAAATTTTTAGGAAAAAAGACACTTCAACAAATGGAGTAGAAGAACAAATAAATGTTGCTCTTCATGGATGTGCACTGATTTTTTCAAAGAAATATTATAAACAATTTGATTCTGTTTTTTATCCAAATACTTTTTTATTTCATGAAGAAGAGTTTTTGTATTTAAGAGCGAAACAAAATCATTTAGTTACTTTATATAGTCCTAGATTGGAAATTTACCATAAAGAAGGACAATCAGTTGCTAAAGTATTTAAAAATAAAAAATATGACTCTTTAATTTTTAGAAATAAAGAGATACTAAAATCTTTAAAATTATTAGAAAAAGAAATGTTAAATCAAGATGAGGATGTGAATATATGAAAAATGGTGTATCTGTAATCATACCATGTTATAATGTGGAAAAATACTTAGAGAATTGCTTAGATTCCATTTTAACTCAAAATTATAAAAAATTAGAGATTATTTTGATTGATGATTGTTCTACTGATGATACATGGAAAATAATAAAAAAATATCAAAAAAAATATGATAATGTTGTTGGAATTCAAAATGATAAAAATCGTGGAGCTGGATATTCTAGAAATAGTGCTCTAAAAATTGCTTCTTATGACTATATCTCTTTTATTGATAGTGATGACTATGTGGAATCAAATTTTTATGATTCTATGATGAAACAAATAAAGAAAGAAAAATCCGATGTTGTTGTTTGTGATATTTTTGTACGTTTTGATAATGTTGATGGAACGGATACAAGAAGTGTTGCTTGTACAAAAACAGGAGATAAATATAGTTTTATTAATAATGGTTTAGCAGCTAGTCCTTGTAATAAAATTTTTAAAAAAGAACAGTTATTAAAATATCCATTTGCTGAAGGAATTATGAATGAAGATGTTTCTACTGTTTTAGCAATTTTAATTTCTTCTTCAAAAATCTCTTATAATACAGATACTTATTATAACTATATTCAAAGAAAATCATCTGTCCAAAATGCAACATTAAGTGATACTAGGTTAGATATTTTTAAAGCATTGAATATATTAGAAGAAAGAATTCCAAGAAACAAAAAAAATCAAAAATATTGGGATGCTATCATTTATAATCAAGTTATTATGTTCTTAATTTATGTTGTTCCGAAAGAGGAAAATTCAAAAGTAAGAAAACAATTTTTGAAAAAATTTCATCAATTCAGTAAAAAATATGATCTTAGAAAAAATTCTTTATGGTGGACTTTCCTTGCATGTCAAGGTAAAAAACATAAGATATATTATCGATTATTTATGAAATTTACTTGTGAAGGTCACTATGCCTTGGTAAATTGCATGATTTCTTTTTATCATTGGTATAATAGTGAAATTAAAAAGTCCGTAATTAAAGATAATATTACAATGGACAATTTAATAGAGATGGCAAAAAAACAAAATAGTTTAAAAAATAGTAAAACAAAGATCTCTGTAGTTGTTCCAAATTATAATTATGAAAAGTTTTTATATCAAAGAATCTATAGTATATTAGCGCAGACTACAAAGATAGAAGAGTTAATCATCTTAGATGATTGTTCAAAAGATAACAGTAGACAATTAATTGATAAAATAGTTTCTAAATTGAAAAAATATATCAATATTCAAAAGTTATATAATGATACAAATAGTGGTTCAGCTTTTAAACAATGGGAAAAAGGCTTTCAAGTTGCTACAGGTGACTATGTCTGGATTGCTGAAGCAGATGATTATTGTGAACGTGATTTCTTAGCAAATGCGATAAAACCAATGAAACGTCACAATGATATAGTTCTATCATATGTAGATACAGCTTTTATTGATAAAGATGGATTTATCATTATGCGAACAATAAAACCAGAAATTGATATATTAAAAACAGGACATTGGGATCATAATTTTGTGACATCTGGAATAGAAGAAATTCAAAATTATGCTTATTTAAATTGTACTATTGCTAATGTATCATCTGTATTATTTAAAAATGGAGATTATAAAGAATATTTTAAAGAATCTGGTAAATATAAACAAGCAGGTGATTGGTTATTTTATACAAATATTATGAAAAATGGTAAAATTGCTTTTTGTAATAAGGCGATTAATTATTATAGAGTTCATGGAAATAATGTAACATCTGTTACAAAAAAACAAGCACATTTTGATGAAATTGTTAAGATTCATAAAGCTTTAGATCAAGAATTTAAATTAAATAGTAATCAAAAGAAAGAGATTAATAAACGATATAAATTTTTAAAGAATGTGTGGAATCTTAATGAAAAATAAAATGTTAAATATCAATATATGGATGTATTGTTTTGTTAGTATTATGTTATTAACATTAATAATTGACTATTTTACTTATTTTTTGGGAAATCATTACTTAATTTATCTTGTTATATCTGGCCTTATTCTATGTTGCCTTGGATATTGTTTGAAACATAAAATTAAAATAGTGAACAATTTTGAAAAAGCAGATATTATATTTTTTCTGTTTTTGCTTGTAATAGCTATATTAACAATTGTTTTTCCTGATAGAAGTTTTGATACATTTAATTATCATTTGTATTTACAACAGAATCCATTTGGTGACAAAATAAATTTTGATTTCTTTGCTGGAAAAAATTTAAACTCTTATAGTTATGCTTTTCCAGATAGAATGTTTTATCTTTTTCGATTCTTTTTAGGATATCGTTTGGGAGTAATATTAAATTATTTGTTAATTATCATTATTTATGTACAAGTGAAAGAAATGATTAAAAAATTAATTCCTCATAGTCATTCTATTTTTAGAGTAGTTGTGTCTACTTTAATTGCAACAAGCTTATCTTTAATTGATATTGTAGATAGCTATTATGTTGATTTAATTTCGGTAGTTTTATTGTTAGAAATTACACGATTAGTATTATTTTGTCCATTAGAAGAAAAAGAAAATAATACAATTTTATTTGCTTATTTTGGTTTGCTTTTTGGATTTACTTTTGTTGTTAAAATATCGAATGCTGTTTTATTAGTATTACTATTTATGATTTATGTTTTAAAAAATAGAAATATTTTAAAATGTATTAATTTAAAAAATATATTAATTACACTTTTTTCATTATTTTTACCATTTGTTTTATACCTTGTATATACTTACTTACAGACTGGAAATCCTGTATTTCCATTTTATAACACAATCTTTAAATCTGAATATTTTAGAAATAGAAATTGGTTAGATACTAGATTTGGCCCTTCTAGAATTAGAGAAGTATTTATATGGCCTCTTATCATTTTATTTGATTCAGCTCGTTGTGACGATATCAATATTGTAGAACCAATTTGGGGATATGGGTATATTATAGCTATTATTTATGGTTTGTATTACTCATATAAATTATTAAAAAAGCAGAAATTTGATAAAAATCGTTTATTGTTTTTTACTACAACAGTATTATTCTATTTAGTATGGTCAAAATTTCAATTAGGATATTCGAGATATGGTTTAGTTGTATTAATTCTCGGTAGTATTAGTACTTATATATTTATTTATGATATTGTTAGAAGTAAAAGGTATTTTTTAATAGGTATTATGTTACCATTAATGTTTTATCATTTTAGTTATGTTGGAACAAATTATATGTATAAAAATCAAGATTGGATTTATAATAACTACTATAACAATAAAGTTAAAGATTATAATTATAATTTAAAAAATTTATTTTCCAAAGGTAATGAAACAACAATACAATTTGAAACAGATTCTGTATGGGCAATATTTTATTATAATGCTGGACTTGCTCAGTTTATAAATGATGAAATACCAATTATCAATGTTGTTGCTAGTGCGGATAACAGTTATACCCGTGACTTGCTCAATGAAAAGTTACAAAAAGCTAGTCATATTTATACTTTAATAGATTCTTTAGATTTCAATAACTTTATAGTAAATATAAATAAAACAAAATATAAAATTATAAAGGTAGAGAAAGTATTTACATCTACAATCTCAGGTGATCCTTCTCACTTTGTTTATGTTTTTGAAGTGGGGTTAAGAGATAATTCTAAACAGAATAATTATGAAATTTTTGAATCTGAAAAAGAATACGATGTTTCTAAAAAAAGTAATATCAGTTTATTCCTTGGGTTAGCAAAAGATACAAATCACACTTATATAGAAGACTTCCCTGTTTCTATAATTGGAATAAAGGATGGAAAAGAGGAAGCTTTAGATAATTTGATGATTGATAAAAATGGTAGTATGCATTCATTAAAATACAATGTTGAAAATTATGATACATTGAAAATTGTTTCTTTAGATGCTAACAATCAGAAAATAATAGGAAATTGGATGATGTCTTTAAATGTAGAAACTGATTAGGGGATATTGAAATATCTCCTTTTTCTATATTTTTGTTTCTTTTAAAATAAATTTATAGTATAATGAAGTCAGGAAGTAGGAGAGAATTTATATGAAAAAGAAAAAAATTGCGGTTTTAATACCTTGTTACAATGAGTCTTTAACAGTTGAAAAGGTAATAAAAGATTATAAAAAAGCTTTGCCTGAGGCAGACATTTATGTTTATGACAATAACTCTATAGATGGCACTGATGAAATTGCTAAAAAAGCTGGAGCAATTGTAAAATATGAATATAGACAAGGAAAAGGAAATGTTATTCGTTCTATGTTTCGTCAAATCGATGCTGATTGTTACTTGATGATTGATGGTGATGATACCTATCCAGCAGAAAATGCTAGAGAAATGTGTGATTTAGTATTGTCTGGAAAAGCTGATATGGTAATAGGTGATCGTTTATCTAGTACATATTTTACAGAAAATAAACGTCCATTTCATAATTTTGGAAATAAGTTAGTTAGATGGTCAATTAATAAACTATTTACAAATAATGTAAAAGATATTATGACAGGATATAGAGCGTTCAGTTATGAATTTGTAAAAGGATTCCCTGTCCTTTCAAAAGGATTCGAAATTGAAACAGAAATGACTATCCATGCAGTCGATAAAAATTTCAAATTAGTAGAGATTCCAGTAACATATAGAGATCGACCAGAAGGTAGTGTTTCAAAATTAAATACTTATAGTGATGGCTTAAAAGTTTTGAAAACAATTGCTACTTTATTTAAAGAATATAAACCATCCTTATTTTTTAACATTTTCGCAATCATTACTTTATTAATTTCTTTATTGCTTGGTATTCCAGTATTACATGAGTATTTTAAAATTGGTTTAGTTCCTAAATTTCCTAGTTTAATAGTTTCTTGTATTTTCTTTGTTATTGCTTTATTATTATGGATTACAGGAATTATATTACAAGTTATTGTTAAAAAGAATAAACAACTTTATGAATTATACTTAAATATAATAGAGGAAAACAAAGATGAAAAAGAATAAAAAGAACAATATAGAAATCATTGAAACTTTTTTTTCAAAACAATTCAATAAAATTTTTAAAAATAATAGAAATACTATTATTTTTATTAGCTTATTATCTCTTATATCTTGTTTATTCTTATTAAAAAGTGGAATTATAAAGGGACATGATTTAGAGTATCATTTATCTAGAATTAGTGCTATCAGTAATTGTTTAAAAAATGGTGATTTAAAAGCGTTGATTCATGATGGTTTTTATGGCTATGGATATGCGAATGGTTTATTTTACTCAAACTTATTTTTATATTTTCCGGCTTTTTTAAATAGTCTAGGAATTAATGTCATAGTATGTTATAAAATATTTTTAGTACTATGTACCTTATTGACAACCTATAGTATGTACTTTTGTGTGAAAAGGATTTCTAAATCCAATTCTATTGCAGCAATAGCTTCTCTTTTATTTGTTTTTTGCTCTTATAGAATTTGTGATGTTATGGTGAGAGCTGCTGTAGGTGAGATTTTATCATTTATTTTTATACCAATTATTATTTTGGGTTTATATGAAATAATATTTGGTGATTATAAAAAGTTTTATATATTTTCATTAGGATTTGTAGGATTAGTAAATTGTCATTTAATTTCTACAGTATTTATGTTTATCATTATTGTTTTGATTTGTATTTTTAAATTGAACAATTTTATTAATGAACCAAAAAGATTTCAATATCTAATTTTTTCAGGAATACTGGGACTACTTTTAGGAGCTTTCTTTATTTTTCCATTGTTAGAACAATATTTCAGAAGCAATCTATTGATTACAACCCAAAAAGAAAGTGCTGTTTATACTATGCCATTTTTAAGATTATTTTCTGGAATATTTAACTTTAAGTCTCATTTTATACCTGGTGGTGTAGGGTTTATTTATTTATATGCGATCTATAAAAGAACACAATTGAAAAAGAAAACTCCTTTATTACAATTTAGTGATTTTTGTATGATTGTAGGCTTAGCAGCATTGCTTGCTTGTTCCGATTTCTTACCTTGGAATGAACTCTCTAAGGTTTTAGGATCAATTCAATTTACTTGGCGATTGTTATTTGTTTCTTCTTCTTTTTTATCTATTTCAGCAGCAATTATTTTTTACGAATCATTTCAATCTACTAATCATTTTAATATAAGCATGGTTATTATTTTACTTTATGTTATATTAATATGCGTGATAAATCAAATATTAGGGTACGATTCATTAAAAACATATTATGGAAATAAGAATGTTGAATATTTGGAAAATTATAATGATTTTTCGATTGCTTCTGGTGAATATTTACCTTCTAAAACAGATTGGTCATTAATTGCTACAGATAAAAGAGAATTAAAAACTAACAATGGTGATATAACATTTCATTTTTCTGAAAAGAAAGGTAAATATTATATTCAATTTGAAAATAATACAGGTGCAGATACTTATATTGATGTTCCATTAATTTATTATTATGGATACCGTGCTAAATCAATTAATCATAATAATTATTATTCTTTAAATTATGGCTATAATACTTGGATTCGTGTTTATATCAATGATGTAAAGGAAGATCAAATTGTAGTTTGGTATAAAGGAACTAAAATAGAAAGATTGTCATGTATTATCAGTATCTTATCTTGGATTTTATTCATATATTATTATAAAAAAAATAAAGGCACTAATTAGTGTCTTTATTTTTTGAAAATACTAAATAAATCATAATTGGCATAATGGTAAATATATAATAAACATATCTTAAAATAGCAACAGGTCCAAGCAAAACAGTAGCAAGTATTCCTAGGATTAGTGAAGTTGGAATTAATTTACTATATTCTTTGTTAAATAATATTACAATAGTAAGAACAATTAGAAGTATTACTTGAAATCCTACACTCATAGTTAGTGATAAAAATGGGATATATTGAAATGTTGCTTTTTCTGTTAAGTCATAATATAAATTAAATATTGGTTTAATTTTACTTTCAAATTTAATTTGGTCATTAGTATTGTGGAAATCATCTACACTTCTAACTTCTATATAAGTTCTATATGTTTCTTTATCTGGAAGAGTATCTCCTATATACCAATATCCCATAGTATTTGCTAAAAAAGCGTCTACATATTCTATAGGGTGTCTTAATCCAAGTTTTACATATAATTTAGCATAATCTTCTAAATTGTTGTAAATAACATTAGGATTAATACGCCAACTTAAATCATCTGATTTGTGTGATTTATAATTTTTGAAAGCTTCTTCTTCTGTTTCTAAATTTTTTAATAAATCTATTTCATTAGAAGTTAAGTCATTCGCATTATTGTATACTCGTCCAATTTGTTGAAGAGGTACACATAATAATGCTCCTGGGAATTTATCTGGAGTAATATTTAAAATTCTATTTACTTGAATTAGGTAGAATTTGTAAGAACCTATTGTGATTAATATAATGACAAGTACTTGCTTCCAATATTTTCTAAGCCCAATTAACATAAATATTGCTAATACAAGAAAGGCGTAATAACCGTTATGTCTAAAAATAAATGTTGAAAGCGATAATAAAATAACAATAATAATATTGAAAATAGAATGGAAGAATTTTTCTGGATCTCTTATTATATCTACTAATTTGATAAATAGTAATGTGACACAAAGTGAGAAAAATACATCCTTAGTTGTTGTAATTGCTAATATACTATGTGTTGGTAAAAACATAAATAATAATAAACTAATCAATTTTAAAGAAAATGATGCACCACGTTTATTTAAATAAGAAACAATGTAAGAAAAAACTAGCGCTGTAATAATCATTTGAAATGTTGTATATAATACAACTCCTATTGAATAAGAGTGAAATAAAATGTTTCCCAATTTTATAAACCAACCCACGATTAATGTATGAATAATAGGATTGTTATTGGATAATTGATTGTTTAAAAATTCATTTAGTTGTACGGAAGAGTCATAACTAAATATCCCTGGATAAAAAGCTAAAAAGATAGGAATCCAAGCAATTATGATACATAGAAAACATTTTATAAAACAAGATTTTTTAAATAAAAATTGATTTAATGTTGGAATGTTCCAATTTGTAATGGTTTTTACAATTTTATTTTGATAATATAAAAAATAATTAGTAACAGAAAATATAATAGGCAGTAATTCAATCATAATGAAATGTGTCTTAATTTTTTGAATGTAAGAAACATCATATATTGTTAGATTATAACCTAATACTAATGTATAAGATATTAATATTGAAATGATTAATCCAAAAATATTCGTTCTTTTATTTTTAAATATTTTTTGATAATTTTTCTTTATAAAAATATAAAAGAAAAGAAAAATTGGAATAAATAAAAAGCTGATAAAAAATTTATTATTTTCTAAATTACAGATTTGAGTTATTCCATGTGTTGATAGTAGTGCTAAGATAATAGCACCAAAATATTTTGTATACTTCATATTATCACCTATTGGGATTATATCAAAAAACATTTTTTAAAACAACAATTATTGTTTTAACCCTATAATTTTGTTATACTTAAGATAGTTAGAGGTGTTGAATATGAAAAAACTTACAAAACAGATCTTAAAATTTGGAGTAGTCGGAGGAATTGCTTTTTTAATTGACTATGGAATTTTATTTTTATTAACTGAGTTTTGTGGAATACCAGCTTTAATCTCCGCAGCTATTTCATTTATTGTATCTGTAATATTTAATTATATATTAAGCATTAAGTGGGTTTTTGATGTCAGTAAAAAACAAACTACAAAAGATATTATTGTTTTTATGGTTCTAAGTACAATTGGGCTTGGTATTAATGAATTGATTATATATGTGGGAAATATTTTTCATATTTATTACATGATTTCTAAAATAGGAGCAACGGCCATTGTGATGGTTTATAATTTTATTACGAGAAAAATATTTGTAGAAAAATAATGTAGGTGAATTTATGAAAAAGAAGAAAATTAGTGTTATTGTATCATGCTATAATGAACAAGAATCAATTCCTTACTTCTATGAGGAAATTACCAAAGTAGCCGATCAAATGAAATCATTTCATTTTGAATTTTTATTTGTTGATGATGGTTCTATAGATCATACATTAAGTATTTTGAAAACATTGTCAAAAGAAGATCAGAGAGTTCGTTATTTATCTTTTTCAAGAAATTTTGGAAAAGAAGCAGCGATGTATGCTGGTTTGGAAAATAGTACAGGCGATTATGTAACATTGATGGATGCTGATTTACAAGATCCTCCTTCCCTTTTACCACAAATGTGTGATTTAATTGAACAAGGATATGATGTAGTAGGAACAAGAAGAGTAACTAGAAAAGGGGAACCACCTATTCGAAGTTTCTTTGCTAGGCGTTTTTATAAAATCATTAATAAGATGTCCAAAATAGAAATGGTAGACGGAGCTAGAGACTATAGGCTTATGACTAGGCAAGTCGTGAATTCTATTTTAACTTTGCAAGAATATAATCGCTATTCAAAAGGTTTATTCAGTTTTGTAGGTTATAAGACAAAATGGTTGGAATATGAAAACATAGAGAGAGTTGCTGGAGAAACAAAATGGTCTTTTTGGAAATTATTTAAGTATGCTATTGAGGGAATTGTGGCTTTTACTACTGCACCATTGTCACTTGCTTCAGTTTTAGGTTTTATAATTTGCTTTGTATCATTCATTGCTATTTTAGTAATTGTGGTAAAAACTTTATTATTTGGAGATCCTGTTGGTGGATGGCCAAGTATGGTATGTATTTTGCTATTTGTTAGTGGAATTCAGTTATTATGTATGGGAATTATTGGACAATATTTAGCAAAAACATATTTAGAAACTAAAAAAAGACCAATTTATATTGTAAGAGAAACAGAGAAAGATTGATAGTATGAAAAAGAAGATTTTATTAATTATTCCTGCTTATAATGAACAGGACAATATTCTAAAGACTTATAATACAGTAATTAATTACAATAAAAAAAATAAAGAAAATTATGATGTAATTGTGATTAATGATGGATCTACTGATCAAACAGGGAAAATTTGTGATGATAATAATATTCCTGTAATCCACTTGATTCATAATTTAGGAATTGGTGGAGCTGTTCAAACAGGTTACAAATATGCTTATGAAAATAATTATGACATTGCAATTCAATATGACGGCGATGGACAACATGATGTATTCTATGTAAAAAAAATTATTACTCCTTTATTAGAGGAAAAAGCAGATTTTGTAATTGGATCACGCTTTGTTGGTAAAACAAATGATGGCTTTCAATCTACTTTTGCTAGGAGAGTAGGTATTCGTATAGTATCATTTTTTATTAAATTAGTAACAGGAAAAAAAGTATATGATACTACTTCAGGATTTAGAGCTTGTAACAAGAACATAATAAAACAATTTTCAAATTCTTATCCGAAAGAATATCCCGAACCAATTACCACTGTTGAACTTTTAAAGAGAGGATATCGCTTATCTGAAATTCCAGTAGAAATGAAGGAAAGAGATGGAGGAACATCTTCTATTCATTCATGGAAAACTGTTTATTATATGATTAATGTTATATTTTCAATTTTAATAGTAGGAACTAGGAGGTATTAATTATGAGTATTAATCTTCGATTAGGATTAGTAATTGTAGCAATTTTGTTGTTTATGATAATTTTGATTGTCTTAAAAAAAGGAAGAATGCCTGTTAAATATTCATTAGTTTGGATTTTATCAAGTTTTATTATTTTATTCATAGGAATATTTCCGGGATTATTTATATGGTTTTCAAATTTACTTGGTTTTGTGACAATGTCTAATATGGTAATTGCAATGTTTATCTTCATTCTTTTAATGATTACTATTATGTTGACAATTATTGTGTCTGGTCAACAGAAAAAAATTACTTTATTAATTCAAGAACTTTCAATTTTAAAGAATAAAAAGAGGTGAAATATGAAATATATACTTACACTAATTTATATCATTTTTACTACAGGTGCTTTATTTGTAATGAAAGCAGGAGGAGATACTCTTCTTTTATCTTTTAAAAATGGTATCACTTTTAAGATAGGATTTTTGACATTATTAGGTTTTGTATTGTATTTGATTAGCTTTTTGCTTTGGCAGAAACTATTGGTTACTTTTGATTTATCCTATATAGTTCCGATTACTACAGGGATATGTCAATGTATAGTGTTTATTGGAGGAGTTTTACTATTTAAAGAAACTATTGCTCCTATTAATATTTTAGGAATTTTATTAACAATTGTTGGAATTGTGTTAATTGGATTTCATAGATAAATAAAATGGCAGATAATAAAAGTTTGCCATTTTTTTGCATTATTATATAAAATATAGTATAATGTATTAAATAATTTTTAAAAGAAAGGTAGTATAAAAATTATAGCGCCAGGCCCATAATAGGGTGACGAGGTTAATAGCAATCGAAAGATTCGGCGGATGCTATTACGGTTGTGTAATCGTCAGATATATTAAAAAAAGCAAAATCAACATTGTAACAAAAAATATATCATGCATATTTTTTATGATGGAAAGAAGGAAAAAAATATGTGTGGTATCGTAGGATACATTGGTCCTAAAGAAAAAACTTTAGATGTTTTGTTGAATGGTTTAACTAATTTGGAATATAGGGGATATGATTCTGCTGGAATTGCTTATTTTAATGAAGATGAATTAAAAATAGTAAAATCAGTTGGAAGAATTCAAAAATTAAGAGATAAGGTAATGAAGGAATCGGCTTTACTTGGAATTGGACATACTAGATGGGCTACTCATGGTGAAGCAAACGAAAAAAATAGCCATCCTCATCATGTTGGACAGATTACAATTGTTCATAATGGTATTATTGAAAATTATGAGCAATTAAGAAAAGATTTAATTCAAAAAGGTTATCAATTTCAATCTGATACGGATACAGAAGTTGCTTGTGCATTATTAGATTATTATTACAATGAACATAAAAATATAGAATATGCGATAGAAGAATGCTTAAAGAAACTAGAAGGATCATATGCTTTAGGAATATTAGTGAATGGTGATGAAAATCTTTATGCTGTTAAGAACAAAAGTCCATTAATTATTGGAACAGGTAATCAAGAATATTATATTGCTTCTGATGTCCCAGCCATTTTAGAAGAGACAAATCAATATATTGTATTAGAAGATAAGGAATTTTCTAGAATATCAAAGGATGGTATTACTGTTTATAATCAAAAGGGTGAAATTGTTTCAAAAGAAATTAAAGAGTTTAAAGGAGATTCGTTGTCTGCTAAAAAAGATGGCTATAGCCATTTTATGGAAAAAGAGATGTATGAAGAACCAAAAGTATTTAAACGTATTAGTGAACAATATGTTCAAGATAATTTAGATTATTTTATTACTAAAATTCCAGATTTTTCAAAATATGAAAAAATTGATATTGTAGCATGTGGTAGTGCTTATCATGCTGGATTGGTCGGGAAAAATTTGATTGAAGAGTATGCTATTGTTCCTGTTAATGTAGAAGTTGCTAGTGAATATCGTTATGAAAAACATTTTAATAATCAAAATACATTAGTAATTTTAGTTTCTCAATCTGGCGAAACAGCAGATACCTTAGCTGCTTTAAATATAGCTAAGGAAAATAAATGTGATACTTTAGCAATTGTTAATGTAGTCGATTCTTCTATTGCAAGAGAGGCTAATACCGTTTTATATACTAATGCTGGTCCAGAAATAGCTGTGGCTACTACGAAAGCATATTCTGCTCAAGTAGCTATGTTATCATTAATCGCTTTTAATATGGCATTAAAGAAAGATGCTATTGCAATACAAGAAGCTAAATCTATTATTTCTGATATCAAAAAATTACCAGAACAAATAGAATCTTTACTAAATAGGGATGAGTATAAAATAATTGCTAATCAAATATATGAACACAATGATGTTTATTTCTTAGGTAGAAAAATAGATTATGCTATGGCAATGGAAGGGTCATTAAAATTAAAAGAAATTTCATATATTCATAGTGAAGCTTATCCAGCTGGTGAATTAAAACATGGAACAATTTCTTTGATAGAAGATGGAACCCCTGTAATTGGAATTATAACAGATGAAGAAATTAGTGCTAAAACAATTAGTAATATGAAAGAAACAAAAGCTAGAGGTGCTAAACTAATTGCTATAAAAACAGAAAATATAGAAACGTCATGTGATTATGAAATTACGATTCCAAAAACAAATCCATTTTTACAGCCATTACTTACGATTATTCCTCTTCAAAAGATAGCTTATGAAACAGCAAAATTAAGAAATTGTGATATAGATAAACCTAAAAATTTAGCAAAATCAGTAACTGTAGAATAAAAAAAGCCCAATTATGAGCTTTTTTCCATATTTAATTCATTTAAAATTTTGTTAATGTTATTTTTTAAGTTGGTTTCATCAATTGAAAGACATAATTCATGATTTTTCATTAATATTTTTCCATTAATAATTGTTGTATCAATATTATTAGATTCAACATTGTGAACTACGTTTGTAATAATATCAACACCAGGGTATATTTCGGTATTATTTAAATCTAAAATAATGATATCGGCTTTCTTACCAACTTCAATACTTCCTATTTCTTTATCAAGACCTAAAGCCTTTGCTCCATTTATGGTTGCCATTTTTAAAGTATCATAGGAATTCCAAACTGTTGGATCTTGATATTTTCCTTTTTGTAAAAAATCAACAAAGGACATATGGTAAAATAAATTTAAATTATTTCCACTTCCTTGACCATCTGTTCCTAAACATAAATTTACGTAGTTCTTATATTTAGAAATATCAGCAATTCCACAACCTAAATTTAAATTGCTGACAGGATTATGAGCTATTGAGACATCTTTTCCTTTTAATAGTTCCAATCCTTTATCAGAAATGAATGTTCCATGCGCTAAAATGGTTTTATTTCTTAAAATTCCGATCTTTTCTAAAGCTTCGACTGGGTCACAGTGATATTTTTGAATAATACCATCTACTTCACTTGTATTTTCACAAAAATGAATATGAAAAGGAATATTTAGTTCTAATGCTAAATCACTACATCCCTTTAGATACTGTTCACTACAAGTATATAAAGCATGTGGTGCTACAGCAAACTTAATTAATTTACTATTTTTATTTTCATTGTAAAGGCCGATAAATTCTTGTATTCTCTGTTCTCCATATTCGTCATTATCCATTAGACATCTAGAAAATACACCTCTTATTTTTGCTTCTTTGATGGCTTTTAACGATCCGTTGCAAGCAAAATACATATCATTGAAACAAGTAGTTCCAGTTTTAATCATTTCTAGACAAGATAAAAGAGTTGTATAATATGTTTCTTGGTCTTTCATGTGATCTTCTATAGGCCATATTTTTTTAGTTAACCAGTCATTTAGATTAAGATTATCGTTAGTTGCTCTAAAGATGCTCATTCCTAGATGAGTGTGACAATTAATAAGTCCAGGCATTACTATCTTATTTGTCGCATCAATGATTTCATCATATTCACCTGTATAATTTATGGATAATTCTTTGATAGAATCATTTTCGATTACAATATCTAACTTTTCTATTTTTTTTCTTTTTTCATCCATTGTTATAACATTTCCGTTTTTTATTACTGTTATCATATTATCACCAATTTTATTATATAATAAAACAATTTTTATTTCAAAAAATTTTATCAAAAAGATGTCGAAAATAGTTGACAAATAGCATAATCAGTCATATACTATACTGGTATACCGATTTGGTATAGTTGTGTAGAAGGTGATAGGATGAATAAAAAAGAAATGATTATTCAAACTGCGCGTGATTTATTTACAAAATTTGGATACAAAAAAGTTTCTATGGATGAAATAGCAAGAGAAGCAAAAGTTACTAAAAAAACAATTTATAGCTATTTCAAAGATAAAGATTCTATGTTTTTATATTTTGTAGATGAGGAATTAGAAAAAATAAAAAAGGAATTAGAAAAAAATCAGAATGAAAAAACTCCTTTTATTGAAGTAGTTGCTTCTGATATTTATCATATTCTGTTATTCCGAAAGAATAGTCTTCTAATTTCTAATATTTCAAAAGAAGCAAAAAATATTAACGCATTTGAATGTCAAAGATTTATCAAATTATATGATGAAAATATTATACATTATATAGAAGAAAAAATCGAACAAGAAATAGAAAATAAAACGATAAAAAAATGCGATGCTCATTTGCTAGCATTCATTATTTATAAAATATTTCTTTCTGTTATGTTTGAATATGAATCACCAATTGATGAAGAAAAGGTTACAAAAGAAATCACTTCTATACTAAAAGATGGGTTATTAAATTAGGGAGGTTTATAATATGGCAAATAAGAAAAAGGTAGTAGTACAAGAACCAAAGAAAAAAGATTATTTTAAATATGTTGTAATTGCTGCAGTATTAATTATTCCTTTTATGTATAGTTTCTTTTATTTAAAAGCATATTGGAATCCATATGGTGAAGGAAATATTGATAATGTTCCTGTTGCAATTGTAAATGAAGATAAAGGAGATAAAGGACAAGAGTTAATTGATAGTATTAAAGACTCTGGAAAATTAAAAATCAGTGTTGTCCCAGAAAAAAATGCTGAATCTGGTTTAAATAATAAAGAATATTATGCTATGATTAAAATTCCAGAAGACTTTACAAGTAGTATGGAAAGTGTTTCTAGTGAAGATAAAAAACATGCTACAATTACTTATTCTCCAAACCAAAAATCAAATTATTTAGCAAGTCAAATTATTAATAGTGTAGTAAATGCTGTTGAAAAAAATCTTGATAATAGTGTGAATTCAGCAATTGTCGGTACATTAACTGATAAATTAAAATCTATTCCAGATGAATTACAAACAATTAGTGATGGATTTGGTGAATTACAAAGTGGAGTTTCAAAATTACAAGATGGAAGTAAAACTTTAACAGATGGTACAGATACATTAAAAACAAATTATAGTGAATTTAATAATGGTTTAAAAACAGTATCAGATGGTACTAATACATTAAATGAAAAAGTATCATCATTATCAGCTTTAGGTTCTGGATTAACAGAACTTACAGATGGGGTGGCTACTTTAAAAACAGGTAGTGATCAATTTACAAGTGGACTTAATGGTTATGTAAGTGGTGTTACAAGTACTTTAGACTTTACAAAGGCTTCTGCAAACTATATTGTTGCACTTTATGAAAGTAATAGTACTCATTATGGTATTCCAGATCAATTATATATGACGGCTAAAGCTCTACTTACTCAAAACCCAAATTATGGTAATGTAGATACTCTTACTTATTTACAAGCAAGTGGTCAAAAATTATCAGAATCAAATACAAGTATTAATGGAGGAATTTCTTCATTAAATGAAAAGGTTAGTGGACTATCTAGTGTAAACGATCAAATTACATTATTACAAAATAGTATTTCTACTTTAGCAAATGGAACTACTACTTTATATAATAGTTCTTTAAAAATTGAAGAAGGAATTCAAAATTTAAATAATGGTTCACAAACTTTAACTAATGGTATTAATACTTTATATAATAGTGTTGTTAGTGCAAAAGATGAATTAGATAACAAAATTTCTAGTACAAGAGATGAATTAAAATCATTAGATGGCTTAAAAGAATATAGTGAAGCCCCTGTAACATTAGAAACAAAAGAAGTAAATGCAATTTCATCTTATGGTACTGCATTCTCTCCATTCTTTATTTCCATTGCTTTATGGGTTGGATGCTTAATGATGTATATTGTATTATATTATGATAAAGAAGAAAGATTTGGAATTTTAAGTATTAATAATCCAAATAGACTTCAAAGAACAATTGCTTATCATGTGCTTGCTACAACATCTGCAATTCTTTTAGGAATTTCCTTAGAATTATTATTAGATTTTGAAATTACAAGTCAATTATTATACTTTGGATCAATTATCTTAATCGCAAATACATTTATGGCAATTATTGAATTTTTAATTATAAACTTTAAAGATATTGGTAAATTTATTGCTTTAATTTTATTAGTATTACAATTAGCAGCAGCAGGTGGAACATTCCCAATTGAGACAGTTACAAAAGGATTCAGATGGATGCATCCATTATTACCAATGTCATATACAATTGATTTATTAAAAGAATCTTTAATTAGTATAGAGGGTAATTTATTAACAAGTAGTCTTGTTGTTGTAATAGGAATATTTGTATGTTTCTTAGCAATTAATATTGTAATGGATATTATTAGACAAAAGAAAAATAACTAAGAGGTGAGAAATCACTTCTTTTTTTATAATCCGACAAAATTTTAAATTTGTAAATGTTAGAGTAATTCTCATTTATAGGGGGGAATTTTATGAATTATTACGAAACAATTAAACAAGAATTTATAAGTAATGAAATATATAAGAGAGTAAAGGATTATAGCAAAAATCAAAATGATTTAAAGACATATTATAATGTTGGGAAAATGTTATGTGAAGCGGGTAAGCATTATGGTGAAGGAATTATAAGGGAATATTCAAAAAAATTAACTGTTGAACTTGGAAAAGGTTACACTCAAACAAGATTAAAATATATGCGTCAATTTTATATTATTATGCAAAAAAGTCCGACAGTGTCGGACAAATTATCTTATAGTCATTACTGTGAAATTATGTGGTTAAATATTGATGAAATAAATTATTACATAAAAATAGTAGAAGAACAAAACTTATCTGTCAGAGAGTTACGAGAAAGGATAAAATCAAAAGAATATGAAAGATTGGATGATAAGACCAAGTTAAAACTTAAAAATCAGAAAAACTTAGAAATAAAAGATTTTATTAAAAATCCAATAATATTAAAAACAAATCAAGAAATATTAAAAGAAAGAGCTTTACAACAATTAATATTAGAAGATTTACCATCTTTTATGAAAGAACTAGGCCCTGGATTTTCGTTTATAGAAAATGAATACAAAATAAAAATTGGTAACGTTTATAATTATATTGATTTATTACTTTTTAATTATATTTATCAGTGTTTTGTTGTGGTAGAACTAAAAGTAACAGAATTAAAAAAAGAACATATCGGACAAATTGAAACCTATATGCACTATATTGATAAAAATTTAAAAACGAATAATCAAGATAAAACGATTGGAATTATTCTTACAAAGAAGGATAATCATTTTATTATGGAATATTGTAGTGATAAAAGGGTATTGAATATAACTTATAGTTTACAAACAGTATAGAAGTGTCAACAGATGGTCTACTGTTTTTAGAAAATGATAAAAAATGATATAATGAAGTAGAGGTGATATTGTGAAAAGAATAACAATTTTAGCTTTACACTTAGGATATGGTGGAATAGAAAAATGTATTTCTACTTTGGCCAATACACTTTGTAAAAATTATCAAGTAAATGTTATATCTACTTATAAATTATATGAAAAACCTAGTTTTCCGATAGATGATCGTGTAAAGATAACCTATTTAATCCCAGATTTAAGTCCTTCTAAAAATGAATTTATAGATTCTGTGAAGCATTTAAAGTTTATTAAAGGCTTTAAATTAGGCATTACCAATTTAAAGATATTGTATCTTAAAAAAAAGAAGATGATTGAAGCCATTAAAAATTGTGATAGTGATGTAATCATTTCAACTAGAGATATTCATAATGATTGGTTAGGAAAATACGGAAATCAAAATATTTTAAAAATCGGTTGGGAACATAATCATCATAACAATGATAAAAAATATATTAATAAAATTATAAAATCAGTTAGTAAATTAGACTATTTTGTATTAGTTTCAAAAGAATTAGAAGAATTTTACCGACAAAAAGTAAAATGTAAAACAGTTTACATTCCAAATACTTTAGACTATTATCCTAAAAAAGTATCAGATTTAGAAGAAAAGAGAATTATATCCGTTGGAAGACTATCTGAAGAAAAGGGATATTTAGATTTAATTGGTGTATTTTCACTTGTACATCAAGTTTATCCTGATTGGAAATTAGATATTATTGGAGATGGAAATCAAAAGGAAAATATTCAAAAGAAAATAGAAGAATATGGATTAAAAGATTTCATTATATTACATGGTTTTCAAAATAAGGAATATATTAATCAATTATTACAAAAGTCTTCTATTTATGTAATGTGTTCTTATACAGAGTCATTTGGAATTGTTTTATTAGAAGCATTTTCTTTTGGTATTCCTTGTGTTGCTTTTGATAGTGCAAGAGGAGCCACAGAAATCATTAGTAATAATTGGGATGGATATTTAATAAAAAATCGTAATAAAGAAATAATGGCAAAAAAAGTATGTGAATTAATCTCTAATCCAAATAGAAGAATTATTATGGGCGCAAATGGAATAAAAAAAGCAAATCAATATAGTATGGATGAAATTAGAAAGTATTGGATACAAATCATAGAAACTGTTAAATAGATTTTCTTAATATCTATGATTTTATAATTCATTTTGGTATAATGAACATGAGGGGATTCTATGAAAAAGGTATTATTTATTTCTAGTACGGGGGGTCATTTGACTGAATTATTACAACTAAAACCATTATTTCAAAAATATGATTCCTATATTATGACTGAAAAGACAAAATCATATGCCTCTTTAAAAAATGAATATGGTGATCACATGAGTTATTTGTTGTATTGTACAAAACATAGTAAATTGAAATATCCTTTTGTGCTTTTATTAAATTGTTTTATTAGTCTATATTACTTTCTAAAAATAAGACCAGTTGCTGTTGTTACAACAGGAACTCATACAGCGGGACCTATGTGTTGTATTGCCAAAATATTTGGCGCCAAGGTTATTTTTATAGAAACATTCGCTAATATGAAAACAAGAACGGTAGCAGGTAATTTAATTTATAAGTTTGCTGATTTATTTATCGTTCAATGGGAGAGTATGCTTGAGGTTTATCCAAAAGCAGTTTATGGAGGTTGGATATTTTGACGTTAGTAATATTAGGAACTCAGGATAAGGTTTTTCCTAGATTATTAGAGGCTATCGAAAAACAAATAGAACTTGGTAATTTAAAAGGCGAAGTTGTTGTTCAAGCGGGAAGTACAAAATTTGAAAGTAAATATATGAAAATATTTGATTTAATTCCAATGAAACAATTTGATGAATTACTTTCTAAAAGTGATTTAATTATTACACATGGTGGAGTAGGAACGATTTTATCAGCGCTTAGAAAAGATAAGAAAGTTATTGTGGTTCCAAGGCTTGCTAAATATCAGGAACATGAAAATGATCATCAACTAGAAATTGTAGATTCGTTTTCAAAATTAGGTTATATTTTACCTTGCAAGGATTTAAATGAATTATCTGGTGTATTAGAACAAGTAAAAAAATTTAAACCCAAAAAGTATGTTTCTGATAACCATAAAATGTTAAATTTAATTGAAGATTATATAGATAACATATAGGGGGATTTATGAAAAAAGACTTAAAATTAGCGATTATTTCAAATAGTGATTCAATTGATATAGTTTATAAATCTTATATTGATGAAAGTGAACGTTTTCACTCTGTAATTTTAAAAGAATATATTAAGAAATATTATCCAGATGCATTTATAAATAAAAGCGTTGATTTGAATAATGCCAATGCTATATCACTTTTTTTAAGAGAACAAGGAAATATTGTTTTCTTGAATGATACAACTTATCAAAATGGAGTTCCCGATCCACATGGAAAAACAGGGATTGTCATTATGCCAGATTTTATGTTGGAATCACAAAAAGATGCTTTACTGGAATTGAGTGATGAAATAAAAGATTATGATGGATTACAAATTTGGCACAATTTTGAGTCCCATGATAGTTGTAAAATGATGTTTACAAAAACAAAGGAACAAGTAAAAACAATTATTCCTTATTATATTGAAGAATTTGTAAATCATAAAATAAAATAATTTAAAGGAGGTATGTTACATGTTAGAAGGATTAAATGAAAAACAAAAAGAAGCAGTTGTAACTACAGAAGGTCCTGTTTTGGTTTTAGCTGGAGCAGGTTCAGGAAAAACAAAAGTATTAACTACTAGGATTGCTTATTTAATTCAAGAAAAAAATATATCTCCTTTTCATATTTTAGCTATTACTTTTACGAATAAGGCTGCGAAAGAAATGAAAGAAAGAGTTGTTAAAATTTTAGGTAGTATTGGGCAAGATATGCAAATATCAACATTTCACTCTTTTGGACTTTATATTCTTCGTAAGAATTATGAATTATTAGGATATCATTCTAATTTTACAATATTAGATAGTGATGATAGTTTAACCGTAATAAAAAAAATATTAAAAGAAATGAATTTAGATCCCAAATTTTATAATCCAAAAGCAATTCGAAATAGTATTAGTGGCGCTAAAAATGAATTAATAGAACCTCGTGAATATTCGAAATATACAGGAAATGATTTTGAAGAGAAAGTATTAATGGTATATGAAAAATATCAAGAACGTTTAAAAAGAAATAATTCTTTAGATTTTGATGATTTATTAATGCAACCAATCTTATTATTTAAGAATCATCCAGAAGTATTAAAAGAATATCAAGAGCGTTTTCAGTATATATTGGTAGATGAATATCAAGATACAAATGAGGCCCAATATATTTTAATTAAAATGATGAGTGCAAAATATCGTAATATTTGTGTGGTTGGTGATAATGATCAAGCAATTTATTCTTGGCGTGGTTCTAATTATCGTAATATTTTAAATTTTGAAAAAGATTATAAGGAAGCAAAAACAATTTTTTTAGAAGAAAATTATCGCTCTACTAAAACTATATTAGAAGCGGCTAATTCTGTAATTCAACATAATAAGGAAAGAAAAGATAAAAATTTATGGACAAGCAATGAAGACGGTATAAAGATTAATTATCATCGTTCGGAAAGTGAAAAAGATGAAGCTTTTTATGTAATTACGGAAATTAAAAAACTAATAAATAAGGGAGAAAGGCCAGAAGATATTGCTGTTTTATATCGTACAAATGCTCAATCTAGAGCAATTGAAGATGTATTGTTAAGAGAAAATATTCCTTATAAAGTAATTGGTAGTTTTTATTTCTATAATCGAAAAGAAATTAAAGATTTAATCAGTTACTTAAAACTAATTTATAATGAATATGATGATACTAGTTTACTACGTGTCATTAATGTCCCAAAAAGAGGAATTGGTTTAAAAACAATTGAATCTTTAGCTACAAAGGCTGTTACGAATCAGAAATCTATTTATGAAGTAATTGATAGTGGAAAAGAATTAAAATTTAAAGAGATGATTGAGTCTTTAAGACAAGAATCAGAGAATTTATCTCTTACAGAATTAGTAGAACTTGTTTTAGATAAAACAGGTATGAAGCAAGAATTAATTCAAGAAAAATCCTTAGAGGCTGATATTCGTCTTGAAAATTTGGAAGAATTTAAAACTATTACAAGAAACTTTGAAGAGAGAAATGGAATTATTTCTTTAGAAGAATTTTTATCTGAAATCTCTTTAGTTTCTGATATTGAGGAACATAAAGATAATAAACATGTAGTAACTTTGATGACGATTCACTCTGCTAAAGGATTGGAATTTGAAAATGTATTTATTGTAGGATTAGAAGAGGGCATATTTCCTCATCGAAATTCCTTTGATTCTATAGAACAAATGGAAGAAGAGAGAAGACTATGTTATGTTGCTATTACTAGGGCTAAGAGAAATCTTTATTTAGTAAATGCAAGAAGAAGAATGATTTTTGGTGATTCTGCGTGTAACCCACCAAGTAGATTTTTAGAAGAAATTGATAAAAAATGCTTAAATATTGAAGATAATGAGCAAAAATTTGACAAAGATGCTATGATTGATGATACAATAGAATACAAGATTGGAGATCGTGTACTTCATGAGATTTATGGAGAAGGTATTATTATTTCGATGGATAAAACTATCTTAACAGTAGCTTTTCCACATCCTCATGAAATTAAGAAATTAATGAAAGGTCATAAATCATTTAGAAAGGTTGATTAATATGAATAATATAATTGAAGCAATTAAAGAAGTACCAGATAATTTCAAAAGTTTTATTTTAGAAAATAATCGAAATCCTATTTTATGGATTGCCTTATTCTTTATTGGAATATTTGTATTTTTTGTTACTTATAATGCTTTAAATAAAAATAAATAAGTCTAATTTTTTAGATTTTTTTTGTATCAATATAATGAATTTGAAAAATAGAAAAAACTCTATAAAATTTATAAAAAATATACACAAAATACTAGTAAATTATTATAATATGGTGTAAAATAATTTGTGTTTGGAAAAATATAGTGAGGAAGATGATGTATGAAAAAGACTAAAATAATTTGTAGTATTGGACCTGCTAGTTGTCAACCAGATGTAATGGAAAAAATGGTTAAGAATGGTATGAATGTAGCTAGAATTAATTTTTCCCATGCTACATTAGAAGAAAAACAAGGTGTTGTTGCTTCTGTAAAAGAGGTTCGTGAAAGAACTGGTGCTAATGTTGCTATTCTTTATGATACAAAAGGACCAGAATTTAGAAATGGTATGTTAGAAAATGACGAAATTAATTTAGTGGAAGGTAAAACAATTAGAGTCGTTAAAGAAGATGTTTTAGGAAATGAAGAAAGATTTTCTGTAAATCATCCTAGTGCAATTGATTCTTTAAAAGTTGGAGATGTTATTTTACTAGAAAATGGATTAATGAAAATTGAAGTAATTAGTGAAGATAATGATGGTGGAGTTACTTGTAAAATTATTAATGGTGGAGTTTTAGGAAATAAAAAAAGTTTAAGCGTTCCTGGAGTTCATTTGGATATACCATTCATCGGAGAACAAGATAAAGAAGATATTATTTATGCTTGTGAACATGAAGGAGATTTTATTGCATTATCATTCGTTTCTACAAAAGATGATGTATTAGAAGCAAGAGAGCTTTTAAAACAATGTGGTAGAGAAGACATGAAAGTTATTTCAAAAATTGAAAGTACAACAGGTGTATCAAATTTAGACGAAATTGTTGAAGTAAGTGATGGATTAATGGTTGCTCGTGGAGATTTAGGAGTAGAAGTTCCTATGGAAGAGTTACCATATGTAGAAAAATTAATGATTCAAAAATGTCGTGAACAAGGAAAAATTTGTGTTGTAGCTACTGAAATGCTTGAATCAATGAAAAAATCAGCACGTCCAACAAGAGCTGAAGTATCTGATGTTGCTTATGCTGTAATGTCTGGTGCAGATGCTGTTATGTTATCTGGAGAGACAACTGTTGGTAAGTTCCCAGTTGAAACTGTTGGATATATGGCAAGAATTTGTGAAAATGCTGAAGCTCATAATGAAAATAAGTTATCATTTGATTATAAAAAAGAAATTGGATTAACTCAAACAATTGCCAATGGTGTTGTATCAAGTGCTAATATGTTAAATGCTAAATTAATTGCTGCTTCTACAATTAGTGGTTTTACAGCTAGAAAAATTAGTAATTTAAGACCAAATTGTCCTATTTTAGCAATTTGTCCTAATGAAGATGTATGTCGTGAACTTGCATTAAACTATGGTGTATATACAAAAGTAGTTCCAATGTTAAATACTACAGATGAAGTATTAGAAGAAGCTTTAAAATCTGCTAAAGAATTTATTCCAATGCAAAAGAAAGATGTTGTTGTTTTAACTGGTGGTTTCCCTAATACTGGAATTAAAAAAACTACAAACTTAATGAAAATAGAAGAAATTTAATTCTTCTATTTTTTTAATTATTAAATTTGGTATAATAATAATGGTGAAATTTATGATACAAAATAGAATCGATGAATTAATAAAAATATTAAATGAAGCAAGTCGTAATTATTATGAATTAGATAATCCTACTATTACAGACCAAGAATATGATGATTATTATCATGAATTAGAACAATTAGAAAAAGAAAATCCTAGTTTAGTTCGAGATGATTCCCCTACAAAAAGAGTAGGTGGAAAGGTCATTAAAGGATTTACTAAAGTAACTCATGAAATTCCTATGATGTCTTTAGGAGATATTTTTAGTGAAGAAGAAATTATAGAATTCGATGAGAGAATAAAAAAAACAATTCCTAATCCAAAATATGTTTGTGAATTAAAAATTGATGGCTTATCTGTTTCATTATTATATAAAAATGGTAAATTAGTCCGTGGGGCAACTAGAGGAAATGGAGTTGTTGGTGAAGATATTACCCATAATGTAGAAACTATTAAGTCAATTCCCCTTACAATTCCTTATCAAGATGATATAGAAGTCCGTGGAGAAATTTACATGCCAAAAAAATCATTTATTAAATTAAATGAAGAAAGGCAAGAGTTAGGTCAAAGTTTATTCGCTAATCCAAGAAATGCTGCAGCAGGCTCTGTACGACAATTAGATTCTAGTATAGCTGCTAAAAGAAATTTATCTACTTTTATTTATCATTTGCCTAATTTTAAACAACATGATATCTATTTTCATCATGAAACTTTAAAATTTATGGAAAAATTAGGCTTTACAGTAAATCCTAATATTATTGTGGCAGAAAATATTCAGGAAGTAATTCATTATGTGAATAAATGGACCGAAGAAAGAGATAAACTTCCTTATGAGATAGATGGAATTGTTATTAAAGTTGATAATTTATTAGATCAACAAAAATTAGGATTTACTGCTAGAACTCCAAAATGGGCCATTGCCTATAAATTTCCGGCAAAAGAAGTATTAACCAAACTTCAAGATATTGAATTCTGTGTAGGAAGAACAGGTAAAATTACACCACGTGCTGATTTAGATCCTGTTCATTTAGCTGGTTCAGTGATTCGAAGTGTAACATTACATAATGAAGATTATATTAGAGAAAAGGGGATTATGCTTCATGATACGATTGTCATTCATAAAGCAGGTGATGTTATCCCAGAAGTTGTGAGAGTGGTGAAAGAAAGACGAACAGGAGAAGAAATTCCTTTTCGTATGATTACTCATTGTCCAATTTGTGGTACTAAATTAGAAAAGCGTGAAGAAGAGGTTGCTTACTATTGCCCAAATCCTCACTGTGATGCTAGAAATATAGAGGGATTAATTCATTTTTCTAGTAGAGATACAATGAATATAGATGGATTTGGTGAATCTATTGTAGAAGATTTTTATAATATGGGATATTTGAAATCGATACCCGATTTTTATAAACTATATCAACACAAACAAGATTTAAAAGAATTAGAAGGTTTTGGGGAAAAAAGTATTCAAAATTTATTAGATTCTATTGAAAATAGTAAGAAAAATTCATTAGAAAAATTATTGTTTGCTTTAGGTATTCGTCATGTAGGAAAAAAAGTTGCTAAAATATTAGCTAGTCATTTTGAAGCAATGGATGATTTAATGAATGCTTCTATAGAAGATATTGCTTCTATACCGACAATTGGTGATATCATTGCCAATGCTGTTTATTATTATTTTCAAGACGATAAAAATAAAAAAATGATAAAAGAACTAAAAGAAGTTAATGTTAATATGAAATTTATGGCAGAAAAACTTAATTCAGATGATAATTTTAATGATAAAACATTTGTATTAACAGGTACTTTATCAAAATTAACTAGAGATCAAGCTTCTTTAGAAATAGAAAATAGAGGTGGAAAAGTAACAAATAGTGTTACTAAAAAAACAAATGTTGTAATTGTCGGAGAAAATCCAGGTAGCAAATACCAAAAAGCGAGAGATTTAGAAATAGAAATTTGGACAGAAGAAGAATTTATTTCTAAACTGTAAATTGACTAAGAAATCAAATTATTATAAAATATTTTTAGAATAGGAGGGATGATATGAATAATAAAGGTTTCGCTATTAGTGGTATTATTTATACTATCCTTCTAATTTTTTTGATTGTTTTAGCAGGTATTTTATCTCTTTTTAATAGTCGTAAAAATGTTTTAGATAATTTAAAAAATAAAGTAGTAGGAGAGGTTAATACCACTTCTTCAATACAATATGATCCTTTTGATGAAACAGGTACTATTTTAGAATTTACAGCAAAAGCAAAAGGATATTATCAATTTGAATTATATTCTCCAAAGATAAATAATATCAATGGTGATGAACTTGTTACTGAGATATATTTAGAAAAAGGAGAGACATTGTATTTTTTAATAGGCTCTACTACTTATAATCAAGGAATTACAGAAATCAGAAGTTCAAAAAATGCTACTAGTACTATTGCTAAAGTATCCTCTAATAAATTTGATACAAAAGAATATAATGGTCGTAGTTTCTTTAATACCTCTATTCAAAAAAATGTAGTAATCTCAAATACAGGAAAAATTATTGTGAATTATCTTAATAAAAATCGTTTAAATTCTAATTTAAATAAGGTAAAATATATTAAAAATTGTATTCAGGGTTCTTCTAATGGACTTTATGTTTGGACTGAAATTAGAGCTATTGTAGATGGTGATAATAAAGCAAAAGGAAAAAATGTGACTGGTTCTTCAAAAAGTATTGCTGGACATGATTATTCTTATATTACAGATGGTTCTATGACTACTTATTCCCAAGCAGAAGGTAATGGGGAACAATGTGTAATTGTAGATTTAGATCGTACTTATAATTTAGATAGTATATTTATTTCTCATTCTAATAATGTTGAGTATTATGGAAATCGTACATATGTTTCAACAAATGGAAATAATTATACATTAGTACAAATGTCAGATGATTTAGAAACTTTTAATGGAATTAATATTAATGCTTTTGATCCAGAACAAGTTACTAAAGTTGGAAATATTGATGTACCTATAAAAGAATTTGATGGAGCAAAATGGCTTCGAATATTTCATCATAATAATTTAAATGGAAAAGAGTTATGGAGTTCTGTTTCACAATCTAACTTATCAGATGGATATGATACAGTACATCGTCAGAGTATTTTATCTTATTTAAATAATTATCAGAGCAAAGATGGGTTTGAATTTTTATTGGAATATTCTGATTTGACCGGTTATAATCGTTGGAAACAAAGTTCTAATCCATTAACGATCACTAAAAACTCTAGCATGAAAAAAGTTCCTGGATATACTCCGATAAAAATATCATGGGATTCTAATGGATGGGGTGGTTTAGCAAAATCTAATAATGGAACTTCTTTGTTAGATGGGTCTATTGGTTCTAATGAAAACTTTTATGCCATTGGTGCGACAAGCACTTGGAATGGTGGAATAATGGGACCAGGAAGTGTTACCAAAGGTTCTATTGATCTTTGGATAAGAATTGATAATTAAAAACTGCTATTAAGCAGTTTTTTTAGTTTCCAATAATTTTATCAACTAATCCATATTCTAAGGCTTCTTGCGCTGATAAAAAGTAGTCACGTTCTGTATCATTTGATATTTTTTCTAATTTTTGACCAGTATTTTTGGCTAATAGATGATTCATTTTATCTTTTAATTTTAAGATTCTTTCAGCAGCAATTTTAATTTCAGTTGCTTGTCCTTCTGCTCCTCCTAATGGTTGATGTATCATTACTTCACTATTAGGTAAGCAAAATCTTTTTCCTTTTGTTCCACTTGATAATAAAAATGCTGCCATACTTGCCGCCATTCCTACACAAATTGTGGAAACTTTTGATTTTATAAAATTCATTGTATCATAAATAGCCATTCCAGCAGTTACAGACCCTCCTGGAGAATTAATGTATATACTAATATCATTTTGATTTAAAGAATCTAAATATAATAATTCAGCAATAACGATATTTGAATTGGTATCATTGATTTCACCACAAAGTATAATGATTCTATCTTTTAATAACCTGGAATATATATCATAGATTTTCTCACCATTACTGCTTCTTTCAATTACTGTAGGAACTAAGTTCATTCAATCATCCTCTCTAACTATATAATAGTTCTGAAAATAAAAATATATTCATCAAAGAATGTGACAAAATTTTAATATTTATTGCATTGACAAAATATGATGTAATAGTAGTTAGTGTATTTAGTAAAAATTGTCAAAATAATATAAAAAATGTGACAAAGTAAATAATCTTTGATAAAATGGTATTTAGAATAAGAGGGATGAATATGGCAAAAATAATAAAAGTAAACTATCATGATCTTGAAACTGTGGGATTTAACTCTGGAGTTTCTTTAAAGGAAATCAGTGAATATTTTCAAGATCGTTATAATTATCCAATATTAGTTGGAATGGTAGATAACGCAATTACTGAATTAAACGAAAGTATTACTCGTAGTTGTAAGGTCGATTTTTACGATCGAAGTAGTGGACTTGGCAATGGAATATATGGTAGAACAACCCAATTTATGTTGATTGTAGCAGTTAAAAAACTTTTAGGAGCTAATATAGAAGTAATTATAGATTATTCTATTGATAAAGGTTATTATTGTGAAATTAAAGGCATCGATATTGACAAACCTATTGTTAAGAAATTAGAAAAACAAATGAAAGAAATTTGTAAACAAAATTATATCATCAATAAGGTAAGTGTTTCTAGATTTGATGCTATTAAATTCTTCAAACAGAAGAAGCAAATGGATAAAGTTAAAGTCTTAAAATATATCAGTAACAGTTATATTAATTTGTATCGCATTGATGATATATATGATTATTTTTATGGGGAACTTGCTTATTCAACTGGTCAAATAGATGATTTTAAATTAACTTACATAAAAGGAAATGGTTTTGTTTTAAGCTATCCAGATACATATAATCCTGAATGTACACTAGATTACGTACATCATCGTATGCTATTTGAAGCATTTCAAAATTATGCTGAATGGTGTGATAAAATAAAAATTAGAAATGCTGCTGATTTAAATGAAGTTGTTTCTAGTGGTAAATATAATGAGCTAATTCGTTTATGTGAAACATACTATAACAATCAACTTTCTAATATTGCTGAAACAATTTATCAAAATAGAAATACAGTTAAGCTTGTTTTAATTGCTGGTCCATCTTCTGCAGGAAAAACAACAACAAGTAAAAAATTAGAAACATATTTAGAAAGTAAAGGAATTACTACTCATCAAATTTCAATTGATGATTATTTCTTTGATCGATCAAAAACTCCTGTTTTGGAAAATGGGGAATTAGATACAGAATCTTTAAATGCTGTAGATGTTACATTATTTAATAAACATTTAACGAAATTGTTTGAAGGCGAAAAGGTAGAACTTCCAGAATATAATTTTATTCAGGGAAAGAGAGAATACCGTGGCAAAGTTTTACAATTAAAAGAAAATGATGTTATTATTATTGAAGGATTACATGCTTTGAATGAAGATTTAACAATTTCCATTGAAAGAAAACAAAAATTTAAAATTTATATTAATGCCTTAACACAATTAAATATTGATAATCACAATAGAATTCATACTAGTGATACAAGAAAATTAAGAAGAATTGTAAGAGATAACAAATATCGAAATTATAGCGCTTCCGATACTTTGAATATGTGGAAAAATATTAGAGAGGGAGAAGAAAAATATATTTTTCCTTATCAAGATGATGCAGATTGTATTATTAACTCAGCTTTAATTTACGAATTAGGCATTTTGAAGACTTATGCGGAGCCATTATTATTTTCTGTTGCAGAGGCAGATCCTATGTATAGTGAAGCTTTGAGATTAATTAATTTCTTAAGAAATTTTTTACCTATTCCTAGTGATTATATTCCACAGGATTCAGTGCTAAGAGAATTTATTGGTGGAAGTTGTTTTGAATGAAAACTATTATTATAGGAACTTCTAATAAAGAAATTGTAAAAGAGTGTACTATTAGAGAAGCAATTCAAAATGGAATGCGATATGTAGAAATGGAAAATGAAATATTAATTGGTACTGATGTATTGATTAGAATTCAGGAATCAATAGAACCTGTAGATATTAATAACTTTAGTACAGAAAGATTTATTTCTGATCTATCGGATCATCAGGAGTGTATAGAAAGATATATTCCTGTTTCTTTGAATTATCAAAGGTGTATAAAAAGTCATAAAAATGTAGATAATAAATATAGTCATAACTTAAAAAAAGATTCGATTCAAACAAAGAAAAAAATAAAAATGAGAACTTATTATGATAAAAGGAGGAAATATTAGTGATAAAAGTAGCAATTAATGGTTTTGGACGTATTGGGAGACTAGTGTTTAGAATAATGGAAGAAGATCCAAATTTTGATGTTGTAGCAATTAATGATTTGACAGAAGCTGATCAATTAGCTTATTTATTAAAATATGATACAAGTCATAGAGTTTATCGAGTAAATGAAATTAGTAGTACGGAAGATTCTATTATTGTAGGAGAAAGAAAGATTAAAATTTTTAGTGAAAAAGATCCTGAAAATTTACCTTGGAAAGATTTAGATATTGATATAGTATTTGAGTGTACAGGAGTATTTACAGATAAAGACAAAGCTTCTGCTCATATTAAAGCTGGAGCTAAGAAAGTAATTATCTCAGCGCCTGCTAAAGGAGATTTAAAAACAATTGTTTATAATGTAAATGAAAAAACATTAGATGGAACAGAAGAAATTATTTCGGCGGCATCATGTACAACAAATTGTTTAGCTCCAGTTCTTAGAATTATAGATTACTATTTTAAAATAAAAAAAGGATACATGACAACAGTACATGCTTATACAAATGATCAAGCGACACTAGATATTCCACATAAGAAAGGATTTCAATCTAGACGTGGTAGGGCAGCAGCAAGTAATATTGTACCAACATCTACAGGTGCAGCGAGTGCAATTGGAAAAGTACTACCTAATTTAGAGGGAAAATTAGATGGAATAGCAATGAGAGTTCCTGTTACTACTGGATCTGTAATTGATTTATCATTAGAATTAGAAAAGAATACTACTGTAGAAGAAATCAATAAAGCTTTTGAAATTAATCAAAATGAGACTATTCAAATTACAAAGGATCCTATTGTATCTAGTGATATTATTGGATCTCATATAGGAGCTTTAGTAGATGCTGGATTAACAAATGTTATCACAGTAGATGGAAAACAATTAGTAAAAGTAGTAGCTTGGTATGATAATGAAATGGGTTATAGTACTCAAATGGTTCGTTTGGCAAAATATGTAGGGGAAGAAATGAAAAAGTCTGCAAATTAATGCAGATTTTTTTCTATACTTGAAAAAAGTAAAAAAAAATTATATTATTATAATAGGTGATACTATGAAAAGGGGATTTACACTAGTAGAGTTATTAGTTTTATTAGCTTTTATCGGATTATTATTATTTTTTGTAGTCCCAAATTTAACAGGATTTATGAAAAAATCAGATGATAATAAGTATAATGCTTTTTTAAATGATATTTTTTTGGCGACAGAAGCTTATATTCAGAAAAATGATGATCAATATCCAACTCTTCAATCAGGTGGAGTAGCTTATGTTTATCTATCAGAACTTGTAAATTCTCATTTATTGAAATCTACTGTCTATAATCCTAAAAAGAAAGAGCAAATTAGTAAGGAACTAGATTACACGATTATTGTAACAAAAAAAGAAGATTCGGGTTATCAATATGAATTAGTAGAGGAAAAAATGACTTCTTATAAAGAAAATTTATTAAATGGGGCAGATCCAGTTATTAAAGATAACTTAATTGCTGTTACAATAGAAGATAATGGAGAAGTAAAAAAAGCAGATTTAAAAAGTAAATGGTACAGTTATGAAGATAAAAAATGGGCGAATGCTGTAATATTAAAGGACAAATCGATTACTTATAGTGATGGTGAGACAATCCCAGAAAGTAATATAGAAAGTTACTTTGTATGGATTCCAAGATATAAATATAAATTATTTGATTTGGGGACTTATACAAATAAGATTAATAGTAAACCATCAATTCATCAAATTGAAACAATTGATATTATCTTTGAAAGTAAAGGAAAGTTAGTATCAAACGGTATTAAAGAAGGAGATTATTTAACACATCCAGCTTTTACAACTTTAGATGTAAATGGTTTGTGGATAGGAAAATTTGAAATTACAGGAGATACAAGCTCGATTACAGTAAAACCAAATAACAGTTCACTTTTAAATCAATCTCTAAAAACGTTTTTTGAACTTTCTTACAATTACAATAGAAATTTAGATAGTCACATGATGAAAAATACAGAATGGGGTGCAGTTGCTTATTTATCTCATTCTAAATATGGAATTAACAGTGAAATTAATATTAATAATAATTCAAATTATATAACAGGATATAGCGCTGTAGATGGTACAAATCAAGCAGGTTATCCAGGAACATTCGGAACAGATTCTAGTATAACACTTCCTTACAATACAACTACAGGATATAAGGCAAGTACTACTGGGAATATTACAGGAATCTATGATATGTCAGGTGGAGCTCATGAATATGTAGCGGCTTATATGGAAGGTAATTATAAAGATAGTGATTTTGATTCTACTACAATTCAAAATTATGATTCTAAATATTTTGATGTTTATGCTTCAAACTCTACCAATGTAAGCTTTAATAATCGAATTTTAGGGGATGCGACAGGAGAACTGGGTCCATTCTATCAATATTCAGATACAGATAATGTAAATAGAGTTCATAATAATTGGTATGCTGATCTTTCTGTCTTTGTAGATGAAACTTCTCCTTGGTTTATTCGTGGTGGATATTATAATCATGGTGTATTAGCTGGTCAATTTTATTTTAATGGTTCATCAGGAGGAGCAGTTGCTTATAATGGATCACGTTTGGTTTTGGATTAATAGTTTCTTTTGTATTATTTTAGAAGAAAAATTTATATAGCTTAGAAAAAACTAATTACAATATTTATTTAAAATAATTATATAAAGGCGTTAATTATTTTTGTTTGAAGTATTGTTAAGCAAATAATAATTTGTTATAATGAATTTGTCAAAAGTAAATCATAATATAGTTTGTAATAGGCAAAATAACGCGTTTGCCGAGAGCAAACGGGGGGGGGGTAAAAACCTCTCTTTTTTAGTATGTAGGAAAGGAATGATAATAATGAAAAGAAAAGGATTTACATTGATTGAATTGCTGGCAGTGATTGTGGTATTAGCAATTATTGCTTTAATTGCAACTCCGACAATATTAGGAGTCATTGAAAAAGCAAGAAGAGGAGCAGCTGAACAATCAGCACTAGGATATATAGATGCAGTGGAAATGCAAGTATCCTTAAATAGCTTAGATTTAGAAAAGGAAGATATTAAAGATGGAGTATATACTGTAAGTCAATTAAAGAAATTAGAAGTTAGTATCAAAGGACAAAGTCCAAACGATGAATCGTGGGTAAAAATAAAGAATGGACGTGTAGTAGCATATTCTTTAAAATTTGGAAGATACACGATAACATTAGATGAAAATAATAATAAAGAAATAGAAAAAGATGGAGAGGTTATTAATAAACCAAGTGATGATAATACAACTAATCCGGATAATCCAGATGATTCATGTGATAATAAAAAATATACAGTATATAGTAATGGAACAGCGATTTATTATAATCCAGAGACAAATAGTAAATGCGATGAAAGTGAAGCAGTAAGTATAACGGGAACAAAAACAGGATGTATGAAATGGTATACATTCAATGATGGAGGAGAAGATGTACCAATGGTGAATATGATATTAGATCATAATACAACTGCAAAAGTTAAATGGAACATTGGTACGGCAGAAATTATGATAGATACATCAACTTGGAATAGTAGTTTAAGTGTAAGATTAATTACATCTAATGAAATTGCAAGGATAACAGGAAATAAAAATTGGAATGTTTCAAATGGTAAAAGCTTTTATTTCGATAGTAATACAACAACTTCAACAGTAAAAGGTCAAGGAGCAAGTAAATATGCCTGGTTGTTTGATTATACTAATAATTGTACAAGTTATGGATGTAACATAGCTGATTCCAGTAATAATGGATATTGGACAAGTAGTATCTATTTAGGAAGCCCTTCTATGGCCACGTGTGTGAATAGGTACGGTAACTTGGAAGCCAGGTTTGTTGACGATGCTGACAACAACGGTATTCGCCCAGTTATAACTGTTTCAAAATCTGTAATCTCATAAAAATTTATAATTAATAAGCATCGATAAAAAAATAGAATGAAGTATTATGTATTGATTTAGTGCTTTTTGAAAGCACTAGTAATGCGGTAGATGGTAATTTGAATGACAATAATGTTAGTAATACATTTATAACTATTATTATTTTATTAAGGTAAATGAAGTAAAAGATTAAGAAGTGAGTTAAAATAAAGCATTAAAAAATACTATGTTACAAATGTTTTAATTATTAATGGTATAAAAATTATAAACTGTAATTTTTGTAGTCTATAAAGAAATTTATAGATTATTTTTTGTATATAGTGTTATACTTGCTAAAAAGCTTGAAAAGTTATACAATGTTATTATTAAAGGTAGGGTGAATATATGAAAAAAGATGGATTTACAATGATAGAACTTTTGGCAGTTTTTACTTTAACAGGAATTATTCTATTAATTGCCTTACCTCAACTAACATCTATGTTAAAAAAGACTAATGATGAAGAATATCAAACTTTTTTAAATAATATTTATATTGCTACAGAAGCTTATGTAGAGGATAAACAAATTCAAGTATCATCTGGTTCTACTATTGCTATTCAACAATTAATACAATCCGGTTTTTTAAAGAGTACTTTAGTAAATCCTAAAAATAATAAAGTTATTTCAGATAGCTCTAATATTAATAAAATAATAAAAATTACTAAAAATGAAAACAATATTTTGGAATATTCCTTTACTAATGATACGGCTTCTCCTTATACCGGAGAATTAACTAGTAATAATTGGAAAGCAACTTATGATAATGGTCAGATGACTAGGTGTGTATATCTATACAATAATACATCATATGATTCTTGTACAGATTCTACTTGTAAACAAACTGGATTGACAGGATGTACAGGTGATCCAACAGCAAATTATTATTATAATTATAGAGTAACAAATACAAACACTTATAGTAATTATTATTCTGCAAAAGGTGGTAATATGCTAGAATCATATTGGAAAGTAAATTAAGGAGAATTTTATGAAAAAGACAATAGAAAATTTTGACTTAAAAGATAAAAAAGTAATTATTCGTGTAGATTTTAATGTACCTATAAAAAATGGTGAAATTCAAGATGATAACCGTATTAAACAAAGTCTAGAAACTATTGAATATGCAGTTAAAAAACAAGCTAAAGTAATATTATTATCTCATTTAGGACGGGTTAAAACAGAAGAAGATAAAGTTCAAAATACATTAGAACCTGTTGCATTAAGATTGAGTGAACTTTTAAATCAAGAAGTTATTTTTGTTACAGAAACACATGGTGAGTTATTAGAACAAGAAGTTGATCAGCTAAGATCAGGTGAAATATTATTAGTTGAAAATACAAGATTTGAGGATTTAAATGGTAAAAAAGAATCTAGTAATGATCCGGAATTAGGAAAATATTGGGCTAGTTTAGGAGATATATTCATTAATGATGCCTTTGGAACTTGTCATAGATCTCATGCATCAAATGTAGGTATTGCTTCTCATTTACCTAATGGAATAGGCTTTTTAGTAAAAAAAGAATTAGAAAACTTAGATGTCAAAAAGATGTTTAAGCCAATTGCTGTTATATTAGGTGGCTCAAAGGTTAGTGATAAAATAGGTGTTATTCAAAATTTAGTGAATGTTGCAGATACTATTTTAATTGGTGGAGGTATGGCTTATACATTTTTAAAAGCAAGTGATATTGAAATTGGTAAATCTATTTTAGACGAAGAAAATTTACAGTTTTGTAAAGAAATATTAAGGCAATATCCAGATAAAATTATATTACCAATTGATAGCGTTAATGCAACAGAAATGACTGATCAAGCTATTCCTAGAACTTGTTTTATCAATGAGATTAAAGATAATGAAATAGGATTAGATATAGGACCACAAACTTTGAAATTGTTTAAAAGTTACTTAGAAAATGCTAATACCATTTTATGGAATGGTCCTGTAGGAATGTTTGAATTAGATGCTTTTAGTAGTGGAACAAAAGGAATTTGCAAAATTTTAAAAGATTTGACTTCAAAAAAAATAGTAGGTGGTGGTGATACAGGATCTGCTATAAAAAATTTAGGTTATGAAGAATGCGTTGACTATATTTCTACAGGTGGTGGTGCCTCATTAGAACTATTAGAAGGAAAGAAACTACCTGGAATAGAGGTTATAGAAGATCAATGAAAAAGATATTAAAAAAAATCATTCCTTTTTTTGTAATTGCTATTGTCACAGGAATTGTTCTTTATTTTTCTTTAAAAGATAATTATGAAGTTATTTTAGATATTATTGTTCATATTAATAAAATTTGGTTAATAGTAGCTTTTTTACTTTTCTTTATGTATTATTTTTTAAAGAGTTATGTTACTAAAAATTTTGCAAGAGAATTTAATAAAAACTATTCTTTAAAAGATGCATTTCGTATGACAATAGAAACTAGTTTCTTTCATGCTGTTACTCCTTTTGCTACAGGTGGACAACCTTATGAAGTTTATTCATTAACAAAACATGGAATTAACATTATTGATGCCACTAATGTTTCTATTGAATGTTTTATTGTTTATCAAATTGCTTTAGTACTTTTAGGTGCTATTTCGATTATCTGTAATCATTTTCTTCATATTTTGAATGGGAATTTATTAAAAAGCTTTTTAACATTAGGATTCTTTATCAATTTTTTAGTCGTTGTAGTATTGTTTTGGTTAACTTTGTCAAAAAAAACAGAAAAGAATATTATTTATAAAATGATTGATTTATTAGGTAAATTAAAGATTATAAAAAATCAAGAAAAATTGAAAGAAAATCTAAAAAAATATTTGACTAAATTTAACAATGGCTCTAAAATATTACTTCAAAATAAAAAAAGATTTTTTTCTATGATTTTAATCCAATTTTTCTCTCTTATTAGTTTGTATTTAGTTCCATTAGCCTTATTTTGTGGAATTGGTTTTTATGGAATTGGAGGACTTGTTTGTATTTTAACAATGTCTTATGTCATGTTGATTGGCTCATTTGTTCCAATTCCTGGTGGAACTGGTGGATTAGAATATAGTTTTGTTGCTTTCTTTGGTAATTTTATTCAAGGAGCTGAATTAAATGCTATTATGTTATTATGGCGTTTTATTACTTATTATTTCGCAATGATTTTAGGTGCTATTGTGCTGAATATAAAAGGAGGTAAAAAGAATGAGAGTAGGAATTTTTACTGATACTTATCCCCCTTATATTAATGGCGTTTCTACTAGTATAAAAATGTTAGAAACAGCCTTAAAACGTAAAGGACATCAAGTTTATATTGTAACAGTAAATCCCGAAGGAATGGGATATAAATACGAAGATAATGGAAGAATTATAAGAATTCCAGGAATTCCAACAGGTATTTATGACTATCGATTAACGGGAATTTATCCAGTTAGAATTTTAAAAACAATAAAAAAATGGAACTTAGATGTCATTCATTCACATACGGAATTTGGCGTTGGAACATTCGCTCGATTGGTAGCAAAACAATATAATATTCCACTTGTTCATACTTATCATACAATGTATGAAGATTATGTTCACTATATTACGCATGGCTATTTTGACAAATCAAGTAAAAAATTAGCTGAATATTTCACAAAGTTTTATTGTGATAAAACAGCTACGGAATTAATTGTTCCAAGTAAAAAAACATACGATTTATTTAAAAATAAATATAAAGTAAATCGCAATGTTCATATTGTTCCAACAGGAATTGATGTGGAAAGGTTTTATCTTGAAAAATTAGATAAAAATAAATTAAAACAGTTAAAAAATAAATTAGGTATTAAAGAAAATGAAATTGTAATTAATTATGTGGGACGCTTGGCAAAAGAAAAAAGTGTAGAAACTTTGATAGAAACACAGGCTAATTTAATTAAACAATTTAAAGTAAAATTATTAATCGTTGGTAGTGGACCAGATTTAGATCATTTTAAACAAATGACTAAAAAATTAAAAATAGAAAAACAAGTTATTTTTACAGGTGCTGTACCTTGGGAAGAAGTTCCTTATTATTATGGAATTTCGGATATTTTCGCAACAGCTTCTGTTACAGAAACACAAGGATTAACTGTAATTGAGGCAATGGCAGCAGGGTTGCCTGTTGTTTGTGCTGATGATGAAGCATTTAGAGATGTTGTTGTTGATGGTTTAAATGGTAGATTATTTAAAACAAAGAGACAATATAAAAAATGTATGGAAGAGATATTAAGCAATCAAGAAATGTTGAAATCAATGAAAAAACAAGCTCGTATTACAGCTGAATCACATTCTCTTAAATATTATGCTGAAAAAATATTGGATGTATATAATTGTGCTATTGGAACAGAAGATAAAACAGGAATGATTCGTAAATTTTTAGATCAATTAAAGGGGTGATATGATGAATAAAATTGTAGTTGGTAATTTAAAAATGTGGATGGATACTAGTGATGTTTCTGATTATCTAAAAGCTATTCAAAATTTAGATAATAATTATGTCATTGTTTGTCCTACCTCTATATATGTTCCTTATTTTCTAAAGAGGAAATTTAAGGTTGGACTTCAGGATATTTCTGAAAAAGATTTAGGTTCTTATACTGGAGAAGTTTGTGCAAAACAAGCAATGACAATGGGAATTCACTATGCTTTAATAGGTCATAATGAAAGAAGACTTGTTGATACTGATGAAGTTATCAATGAGAAGATTAAGGCTTGCAAGAAGTATAATTTAACATCTATTTTATGCATTGGTGAGAGTTTAAAACAACATAAATATCATCAGACAAAAAAAGTGTTGAAAAATCAATTAAAAAAAGCTTTAATGAATGTTGGTGATTTAGATAGAATTATAATTGCTTATGAACCTATTTGGTCTATTGGTACAAATAATATTCCTTCTGTAAAAGAAATATCAGACACTGTTCAATTTATTAAAACATATGTAGAAAAACATTTTCATTCTAATATACGTGTGTTATATGGTGGAAGTGTGAATGTGGAGAATATTCTAATGATTCGCAATATTGAAGAGATTGATGGAATTTTAGTAGGAGATGCGTCTACTAGAGCAAGCGAATTTTTGGATATTATAGACGCCTTTTTTATTCGACAAAACTAGATAAAATATTTTCTTTTCAATTTAGGGGAGATAGAGTATAATATGAACATAGGTAGTACTACTAGAAAGGAAGACAAAAGTGGAAAAAATTAGAGTACTTATGATAGATGACAATGTTCAATTAATTGACATGGTCAAGGAGTATTTTAGTAGTAGTAATGATGTTAGTATTGAATTAGAAGCCCATGATGGTTTAGAAGGCATGAAAATGATCGAAGAAAAAATAGATTGTTATGACGCAATTATTTTGGACTTAATTATGCCAAATAAAGATGGACTTTATGTTTTAGAAGAAATGAAAAATAAGAATATTAATAAGAAAGTGATTGTTTCAACAAGTTATAATGCTAGTGAAGTAATTCGTCAAGTATCTGATTATGGTGTAAATTACTTTATTTTAAAACCTTTTGAACTTTCCGATTTAGAAAAAAGAATTATAGGATTATTCTCTAATGAGTCGAAGGGTAAAAATATTGATTTGTATTATAATAATTTGCAAATATCAATTACAAAGATTTTGCACGAATTAGGAATTCCATCTCATATTAAAGGATATCAATATATTAGAGAGGGAATTAGTATCATTTATAATAATCCAGGAACAATTGGTGGAATTACCAAGGAGTTATATCCTGAATTAGCGTTAAAGTTTGATACTACAGTATCTAGAGTAGAAAGAGCTATTCGACATGCTATAGAGGTTAGTTGGAATCGTGGAGATTGGGATTTAATGGAAGATATTTTCGGTCATAGTGTTGATATCGATAAAGCTAAACCAACAAATTCTGAGTTTATTGTAACAATTGCTGATAAATTAAGATTAGAGGGAAGTAAAATTGGCTGTTAAAAGATTTAAAGGTTCTTTAAGTCTTTTTTTGTTGTTTCTAAAATTAAAGTATGTTATAATGTAAAAAGAATAATAGGGGAAGTGTATATGGTGAAAAAAAGAACAATTTTATTTATTTTTGCTTGGCTACTTATTTTTCCTATGTCTGTTCAAGCAGCTGATGTAGAGTATACTTTATTTGATTCTACAATTCAGGTAAATCAAGATAGAACTTTAGATGTTTCGGAAAATTATCATTTGTATTTTATTGAAAATACAAAGTCTATTTCTAGAACATTGAAATCTAATTTAGTGGAAATTCGTCCTGATCAATCCAGCGTACTAATACAATCTAAAATTGATCAAATACATTCAAAATCATCATTTCATGTAACAAATAAAAATCAAGAATCGATTATTCAAATTGATGTGGATGGATCTCAAGATGAAACAGGACTATACGATGCTTCTTATCATTTTAATTTAGGAAAAGATACAAATTCAAATTATGATGAACTTTATTATGATATTGTAAGTAATGTGGATGCAATAATTTCAAATCTAACATTTACAATCAAAATGCCAAATGGATATGATAAAGAAAAAGTAAAATTTGCTATTGATGGAAAATATAATTTGACTGATGATGACTTAGAGGTTATTTATGAAGAAGATCGAATTATTGGTACTTTGAATCGCTTATTAGAGAAAAATCAAACATTTTCTGTTCGTATGGAATTGAAAGATGGCTATTTTATAGGAGCAAGTGACAATTTTAATTATTGGAATTTATTATTATTAATTTTGCCAGTTTGTACATTTTTGATAGTATTGATTTATTGGATTCGTTATGCGAAAGGAAACAAACTTCTTATATCAAAAATTGATAAAATTTCTGATCAATTTGATCCTGCTGAAATTGGTTATTTATATAAAGGTCATTGTGAAGAAGTTGATTTGATTGCAAATATTATTCATTTAGCAAACCAAGGTTATATTCGAATTGAAGAAAATGATGATGGATATAAATTAGGCAAAGAAAATTCTTTCAGATTTATTAAGTTGAGAGATTATGAAAAAAATAATGCTTGTGAAAAATTAATATTTGACCATTTATTTCGTGATAGTGATGTTGCAGATTTAGAGAGTATTGAATATCATTTCGCAGATAAATTATCGGATGCTAAACATATGTTAGATAATAGTGATAATTATAAAAAATTATATTTTAAAGATATTTCTATTAAAAAAATAATTTCAATTGTAATGATTGCTATTTCAACTATAGTTCTTAATTTTAAATCTATATATTTATTTACAAATAGTTATTGGTTAGTTCCTATTGTTTGCATAGTATTGTTATTAAGTTTATATATTTTATTTATTTCTAATTCTTCATTTTTATTAAAATTTATATTAGGTTTTGGATTATTAGGTGGAAGTATGTATTTAAGTATTTCTTCATACTTGTTACAAAATAAGATGTTGTTGATTTATATTATAGGAATGCTTTTGATATTACTTTCTGGATTTATTTATAAAAAACTTCCGGTTCGTACAAAATATGGAAATAAAGTGTTGGGAGATTGTTATAGTATAAAGAAATTTATTGAAACAATGAGCATTTCTGATTTGAAAAAAAATATAGAAGAAAATCCAATGTTTTATTTTGATATTGTTCCTTATGCCTGTGTTTTAGATAGTTTATCTATTTGGATTTCAAATGGAAAAGAAATTATTGAAAATCCACCAGAATGGTATTTGCCTAGTGAGGAATTTAATTTAAGAAATTTTGAAAAATTTATAAAAAATGTGTTATATACTACGGCAATGGTTATGATGAAAAGATCTTATTCTCAATTGGGATTTGATGTTGAGTATAAACAGGATAGAACAAAGACAAATTTAAATAGTTAATATTTGTAATGATGAAAAATTATGTCTTATCATGTATAAATGGTATTGATAAAAAAATAATGTTTTGTTATAATAAAACTATC
>URDT01000008.1 GCA_900546745.1 uncultured Mycoplasmatota bacterium
AACCAACATATGAGGAAGCGACGGTACAACCAGTAGAACCAACATATGAGGAAGCGACGGTACAACCAGTAGAACCAACATATGAGGAAGCGACGGTACAACCAGTAGAACCAGCATATGGGGAGGCGACAGTACAACCAGTGAAACCAATTGAAGATGAATCTTATGTTAATGAAAATCCTAATGCACAAGTAAATTTAATGAAGGGTGAAGAAGAGGAAACTCATCACGTAGAAGATGTTTCTAATGAAAAAATTACAGATAATAAATCATTGATGTTTGTATTGGTAATTGGATTAGTTATTCTTGTTGCTATATTTGTTTTACCAATGCTTTTATATTAATGAAACTATACTTATAATTGTATGTAAGATAAATGCAGACATAAAGATGATCTGCATTTTTTGTTGCAGTAAAACAATTATATATAAACTAGTTTTGTTATTAAAAAAAAGAATTTAAACAATTCTTTTTTCATTTATATATAATATAGCTATTTTAATACTGATAGTTCTATAATTTTATTGAAATCATCGTCTTTTAATACAATATTTTTATGCTTTTTGTGACATTTTAAACATTCGTAGATTATTTTATATGTATCTTTAAATTTTTCGATACCAATTGGTTTCATTAAACCTTTACAATTATTAGATCTATCTCCAGGGTTAATATCTAGATGCTTTGAATATAGACATTTAGGGCAATGATCTCTAGCTGTATAATTAGATTTTGGTACATTATATCCACAGTTTTCACATTGAAAACTTTCATTTATCATATGAAAATTTTTCATATTATACCACTCCTTTTTTTGATTATAACATGAATTTAAAAAATATAATATAAAACATATTCAAAATTATATAAGTATGATAGAATTATAATAGATAGAATTGAGGAGATATTAATGAATGATAATAATAGTGGTTCAGTAAGACCACAAACAAATAATGTGACAGGAACTACATCACAGGGAGTTACAAATTCTAATGTTAATCCAATGAATAACAGTGGGATGACTCCAAATAGAATAACTATGAATCCACAAATGAATAGTACAAGTTCTAGTAGTACAGTAAGTAATAGTGCAGTAAGACCACAAACAAATAATGTGACAGGAACTACATCACAGGGAGTTACAAATTCTAATGTTAATCCAATGAATAACAGTGGGATGACTCCAAATAGAATAACTATGAATCCACAAATGAATAGTACAAGTTCTAGTAGTACAGTAAGTAATAGTGCAGTAAGACCACAAACAAATAATATAACTGGTGATCATTATTCTCAAGCTGGTATTCCACCTATTAATAGCACTAATAATCAATCAATTATGTCATCTAATCAAAGGATTGTTGATAATACTTCAATAAATCAAAATTTTTCAACAGTTAATCAAACAAACAATGAAGAATTATTAAAATCATTTATAGGAAATAACTATGGTAAAATTACAACAAAGCCATTCAACTTTGCTGGATTCTTTTTTACAACATTTTATATGTTCTATAGAAAAATGTTTGGATATGCTTTATTGGTATTTTTAATTGATATTATTATTTTAAATGTTATAAAAATATCTGCTGTTACATTAGTATTTAATGTTTTGGTTGGTTTGTTCGTGAATAAAATTTACTTGTTTTATGCAAATAAAAAAATCACTAAATTAAAATTGCAAAACCCACAAAAAAATACGGAAGAATTGAAAAAAATTTGTGCAGCAAAAGGTGGAACTAGTGTTGGATCTATATTCTTAGGTTTTATTGTTGAATTGGCTTTAGCAATTATTTTGTTAATAACATTGAGTATATTTGGAGTAGCGTCAGCTTTTAGCAATTTATTTTCAAATTTTGGAAATCAAGTAAATTCTTCTTTAAATGGTACTTATGAAGGTGTAATTATGACAAATACTTCTATAAATATGGCTAATGAATTTTCTATTTCTGTTCCTAGTAAATTTGAAGATGAATCTGATCAATATAGTTATGAATATTCTTATTCATCTGGTAATGGAGTTTTTGATAAATGTAAATTTTATTTATCTGTTCCATCAGGATTTAGTGATGCAAAAAATTTGATTAATCAAATGTCATCTTATTACGAAAATGATAACCCTATAGAAGTTACTAAATCAAGTATAAATGGTATTAATTGGTATTGGTTTTCAAAAGAAGACGCATTCGGTAAAGCTTATTATTATGGTACTACAAAAAATAATAAAGTTTTCCTACTAGAATATGATGTCAATGAAGATGCATCTAGTGATTGTGAGAATTATAGACACCAAATAATTGAATCTATAAAAAGTAAATAAAAACTATAGATGTTAACTAAATAGTAAATAAGTTTAAAAATCAAGGGTGAGTGTATCCTTGATTTTATTATGTAAATTATTTTAATGGTATATGTGTTTTGTCAATTTTATACTGTTCTATATTGCAATATAAGTTAATTTGAATTAATATCACTAATTTACAGTTAAAAATATACGTGTTATAATATTGTTACTTGGAGTGATAATATGGATTACAAAGTTACAATTGATAATTTTGATGGTCCTTTAGATTTGTTATTACATTTGATTAAAAGTTCAGACATTGACATTTATGATATTAGTATTGAAGAGATATCAAAACAATACTTAGATTATATACAAGCAATGAAAGAACTTAATTTGGATGTTGCTAGTGAATATTTAGTGATGGCTAGTGAATTAATGGTAATTAAGTCTATGTTGCTATTACCACAAACAAAGTTAGAGGATGAAGATTATGAAGAGGACCCTAGAGAACAATTAATTCAGAGGTTAATTGAATATAAACAGTATAAAGAATTAGTTGATGATTTTAAAACACTAGAAGAAGAACGTAAGAAAACATTTTCTAAAGAAAGCAGTGATTTACAGCAATATAAACGTGATAACGATGAAATTGATTTAGGAGATACTACGTTAAATGATTTAATTTTAGCTTTTCAAAAATTTTTGGAAAGAAAACAGTTAGATAAACCATTAAATACAACAATTACAAAAAAAGAGTATTCTATTCAACAGAGAAGTAGAGAAATAAAAGATTTTTTAAAAGTCAAAAAAAATATTGAATTTTCTGAATTATTTGAAGAATTTAACAGAGGGTATATTGTTGTTACATTTTTATCAGTATTGGATTTAGCGAAGAAAAATGATTTAATAATTAAACAAGAAAATAATTTCCAAAAAATTTATTTAAGTACAAGGGAAAGTGATTAGTATGAATTTAATTCCTATTTTAGAAGGAATACTATTTTTAGTTGGTGATGATGGAATTTCTAATGATAAGTTGAAGCAAATTTTATCCATCGATGACAATAAATTATTAGAATTAATAACCCAATTAGAAAAAGAATATGCTTCTCCTGATAGGGGACTTCAATTAGAAAAATTTGGTAATAGTTTTAAGTTAACAACAAAAAAAGAACATAAACAATATTATGAAAAGTTGACTGTAGAGGAAACGAATGGAAGCTTAAGCCCAGCAGCATTAGAAACTTTAGCAATTATAGCTTATAATCAACCAATTACTAGAGTAAAGGTAGATGAAATTAGGGGAATTAATAGCAGCAGTTTAGTAAGAAAACTTCTTTTAAGGGGATTAATTACTGAAGCAGGAAGAGCGGATACTCCTGGAAGACCAATTTTATATGGCGTTACTAATAATTTTTTAGATTACTTTGGTTTAAAAAGTACAGAAGAATTACCTGAAATAAAAGATGTAGAATTGTCAACAGAGGAAAAAGATTTATTTGAATCAAAATATAAAGAAGAATTGTAATTTGAATAAAATTATGATGCACTATAGAAATATTTTAGTTTATAACTAAAATTTACCTGTGTGTTGAAATTGGTAGACAAGCTTGAATCAAAGGCCGACGCTTTTGATTCAAAAACGAATTCGTAGCAAAGTCAATTTTGGTTAGCATTTACAAGGGTTGTCAAGATATTGGCAACTCTTTTATTGTGTTTAGAAAGTTTATCATTCATTCAATAAGAACAAAGAAAGAAATTATTATAATATTTTGAATATTTGAATTCCATTTAGTTTTGTAGAAGTTTAAATTCTACTTAAGGATGGAATTTATTTTATATGTGAGCTTTTTTAGGAAAATTTAGTCTATTTTTTCATTTTATTGAGTTATTTTTAAAATAATGTGATATAATTAACTTGTGCCTGCTCGCATGGTGAAATTGGTAGACACGATAGACTCAAAATCTATTTTTCGATGAGAAAGTCTCGGTTCAAGTCCGAGTGCGAGCACCAATATAAAAAAACAATGACACGTTTGTGTCATTTTTACTTGATAAATAAGGATTGTGGGGAAAAATCCCACAAATATAATTATTATAAAAATTAGTGGGATTTTTGTGGGAATGGTATCAACTGATTTCAATTTTTACACAATTATTGAAATTTAATGAAACAATGCTAAACACTATGAAAATACAAAAAATTTAAGATGTTTCAAGTGATTTCAACTAGTTTCAAAAATTATAACAATAAGCAGTAAGATTTCTAAGAATGAAATATATGTTGATGAAGATTCTTTGATTTCATATTACAATGAAAGGGATAAAAAACGAGTTAGTGTTAGTAAAGTAAATCAAGATATGATGCTTGATCCTAGAATTCCAAGAGGTATTGGCTACCAAACTGATGGAATAACATTAGTATATGTCCGTAGAAAAAATCTTCAAAAATAAAAAGTTGTAAATATTTAATTAAGAGTGTAAAGAATATATTAAAAATAGAAATCCTATGACATTGATTATTACTCAATTATTATTTTGATCTTTTCTAATACTAAGAATAAAAAAGAATAAAATATAATATGGATGATAGATTAAAAAAATTAAATGACATAAAAGTTGAAAATTTTATATGGGTTATCTATATTGGGATTATATTATTAAGTTGGTATGCTAATGATAAAGAAAGAAAATATTTATTATATAATGATCAAAGAAGCAAAAAAGAATATCAAAATTTATTAATTTTTATATTTACTATTTTAGTACTTGTTTATTATTACTTTGCGAAAGATAGTTATGATAGTTTACAGAATATTAATGAAGATGATTCAGATAAGAAAAAGGGATTACTATTTGCCTCTTTTATAGGATCTGTTTTAATTTTAATTAGTGGAATTATATTTTTGGGCATTGCTATATTAGATGAAGAAATAGATGTCGAAATTGCTTTTAATTAATAAAAAAATGTGATATAATCTTTTTGTATTACCCCATGGCCAAGCGGTAAGGCACTGGACTCTGACTCCAGGATCATTAGTTCGAATCTAATTGGGGTAGCCAAGATTATTGTTTCCATTATAAGGAATTTATATATATGGCATGATAAAAGTTATGAAATGTATAAAATTATACATAAAATTTAAAAAAAGTATTGCTAAAATAAAAAAAATAGTATATACTTTAATAGTCGTTAAGACTTCATTTGGGCCTATAGCTCAGCTGGTTAGAGCGCACGCCTGATAAGCGTGAGGTCGATGGTTCAAGTCCATTTAGGCCCACCATTTTGAATTTAACCGTTGTTTAACGGTTTTTTTTATAAAAAAATAAGCAATATATTGCTTATTTTTGATTAATACAAATAATAGTTTTATTTTTTAAATAAAGAATGAAACTATTAATACTTTTGTCCTTTAAATGAATACAACGTACTTCATACTTCATCATAACACCTCATAAAAATTTTAACATGAAAAGTAGTTTTGAACTTGGATATTTGATTGACAGGACTATTTAGTTGATCAAAAAATTATTTTTGACTTATTTTGATTTCTTCTAATAATATTTTTTGAATTTCATTTTGAATTTTTAAAGCTGTTTCAGCACATAATGGAGAAGTTTCATCAATGAATAGAGTAGCTCCGTAATTTAATACAAATTGTTTTAGTTCTTTTTCTTCCTTATTTTCTAGATGGATTGTTTGATTAGATAGATCAACACCAATTAATTGATCAATAGTAATATTAAAATAACCAGATAATTTAATAATATCTTCTAATGTCACAGATCTCGATCCATTTTCCCAATGTCCAATTAAAGATCGTTCTTTATTTACTATTTTTGCTATATCATTTTGACTTAACTTATATTTTTTTCTAAGAAACTTAATATTATCTTTAAAAAATGTTTTCATAGAATCGCCTCAATTATTATTATAACACTAAAGAAATAAATTTATAGAAAAAATGTGACAAATTGTATCTAATAATTGTAAATATAAGAATTATTTACTACTATAAAATAGAATATATGTGACAAAATGTATCTATATATTCAGAAAGGTAGTATGTATGAAAGAATTATTAAAGAGTCCTTTTATGTGGATTGTTGCGATAGTTATATTAGGAGTGGTGTTAATTAGTTGTAATCAACAAAAAACAAACAGATATCCTGCTTGTTACGATGAAACCTTATCTAAAATATCAGGGGAGTAGTTTTTAGATAGTAAATTAGTTTCTAATCCATTCTTAAATATAATTTTTTTGTTTGTTTTATCCACTCTACAAATTTTATCAATATTGACAATGCATGCTTTGTGAGAATAAAAAAAATGCTTTGGTAAAATATTGGAAAAATATTTTAAACTTTGAGAAGTGTCTATTTCATATTGAGACGTTACAATGTGAGTTTTTCGGTTTTCATAATAAAGATAAATAATATCTGTATCTTCAAACTTATAAGTAATATCTTTCTTTTTTATCGAGATGATATGATTCTTATCTAAATCACAAATAACGCTATAAATAGCTTCTTCTAGTATTTTTTTATAATCATCTTCTTTATTGATATATTTTAAAAACATATATTTACTTTCTAACAATTTCTTAGAATATTTCAAATAGTGAGAAGTAATAAAAATAATAAAACTTTTTAAATCTTTTCTTCTGATTTTAGAAGCAACCTCTGTTCCTTTACAAGAATCTGCTTCAATATCTAATACATAGATTTTAAAAGGAAGATCTTGTTTCATAATTTTAAAAAAATTTTCATCATAATCAAAAAACACATGTGTTTGATAGGATATTTTTAATGATATACAAAGTTTGTCGATGATCTTTTGATATTGTTTATTCAACTCTTTATTATCCTCACATATAATAAAATTAACCATATTATAACCTCTTTATTCTGTTTATTAAAATATCATATTTTTATTATAAATTCAATCAAATTGACAAAAAACTAAATCGTGCTATAATACTTTTGCGTGTTTAAAGGAGAATGAATATGGAATGTGTATTAGATATGAATTTTATTCAATCTGAAGCTGTACAAGAAAATTCTAATTCAAATGAAAATTATAAAAATAAAAGAGTAATAGAAGTTTTAGACTACTTACAAGAAGAAGCTTATTTAAGTGATATTTGTTTATCAGATGATCCTTTTGAAATTTTATTTTCTTCTTTATATGATTATATTGAAAGAAGAGAACTTTCAAAAAAATATATTAATATTATGCATGATTTTATTTGTAGTTCACTTTCTAAGTATAGCAATTTAGAAAGTGTTGGTCTAGAAAATTTTATGGATAATTTAAATGCTTTAGTTAATCAAAATATGATAAAACCACCTTTTTCTGAGATGGAAATTGTTCTCTTAAAAAATAAAGTAAAACAAAAATCAAAAGCTCTAATTGACAGAAAATAGTTTCTAGTTTATAATATTTACAATAACTTTGATGGAGAAGAGTAATGGTATCCCTCATTAAAAGCGAGTTAGGTATGGTGGAAGCTAACAAATGATATATCATGAAAAACACTCTTTAGTTGCTTATAGGAAACTAAGTAGTATAAGCCGGCAAGTAATCCGTTATCATATTACTAGATTTTAAACGAATCGATGAGTGATCATGAAAATGATAATTAGGGTGGTACCGCGGATACAACAGTAATTCGTCCCTTGTGGATGTTTACTGTTTTTTTATATGAAAAAAGGAGGATATTATGGGAAAATTTACAAAAGAAATGGTAACTGACTATGCAGACAAATTATTAATAGGTTTAACCGAAGAAGAGACAAAAATGGTTTTAGATGAATTTGATATTATTGATAAAAATATTGATTTAATTAATCAAATTCCAAATATTGAAACAGTAGAACCAATGACACATTGCTTGGATGATTTTATTTATGAGCTTAGAGAAGATGAAGTAGAAGAATCTGTTGATATTGACGATTTATTAGAAAATTGTGACGATGCTTCTAATGGAGAAGTAAGAGTACCAAAGGTGGTGGAATAATGTACATGGATAAAAGTATTGAACAAATACATGAAGCTTTAAAAAATAAAGAAGTAACTGTTCAAGAATTAATTAAAGAATCTTTAAAAAAATCACATGAAGTAGAAGAAAAATATAATGCTTTTGTAACCATTTTAGATGATGCAAAAGAAACAGAAGTAACGGATCACTTATTATCTGGTATTCCTTATGGAATTAAAGATAACTATAGTACGAAGGGAATATTAAGTACAGGATCTAGTAATACGTTAAAAGATTATGTTCCTTTCTTTACAGCAACAGCTATTTCTAATCTTGAAAAAGAAGGCGCTATTGCGATTAATAAAACAGCAATGGATGAATTTGGTATGGGAGGAACTGGAACTACTTGTCATACTGGTGTTGTTAAAAATCCTTGGGATCAAACTCGTATGTGTGCTGGATCTAGTGCCGGATCTGCTTGTGCTGTAGCTGCTGGTGTTTATCCTTTTGCAACAGGATCAGATACAGGAGATTCCATTCGTAAACCAGCTGCTTATTGTGGAGTTGTAGGATATAAACCAACATATGGAATGATTTCAAGATATGGACTTTTTCCATTTGCTAGTAGTCTAGATCATTGCGGGGTATTATCTCGTAATGTAATGGATGCCGCAATTGTTGTAGATGCTATGAAAGGAATCGATAAAAATGATATGACATCTTGGGATTCTAAAGATATTCATTTAAAAGAATCATTAACAGGAGATGTGAAAGGTAAAAAGTTATGTTATATCAAAGAAATTTGCGATATTGAAAACTATCCAAATGCGAGTGAAGAATTAAAAAATCATATTGAAAATTTTTATCAAAAACTAGAACATATTAAAAAATTAGGAATTGAGGTAGAAGAAGTAAGTGTAGATAAAACTTTATTAAATGCTGTAGCCTCTACTTATGTTGTTATTTCTTGTGCGGAAGCAACTTCTAATATGTCTAATTTAACAGGAATTATCTTTGGACCTAGAGGAGAAGGAAAAAATTATATTGAAATGATGAAAGACTATCGTACAAAAGGATTTTCTCCATTAATCAAAAGAAGATTTGTAATCGGTTCTTATGTACTGCAAGCACAAAATAAGGATCGTTATTTCCATAATGCTCAAAGAGTTAGAAGATTACTTGTAGATGAGTGGAAAGAGTTATTTAAAAAATATGATGGCGTTATCTTACCAGTAGGAAGTGGACCAGCAAAACACTTAGATGGTTCTCTAGATATGTTGAATGAAAATACATCTGTTCTAGAAGAACATTTACAAATTGGTAATTTTGGAGGATTTCCTTCTATTACAATTCCAGATGGTTTTGTAAATGGATTACCAGTTGGTCTTAACATTACGGGAAATTGTTATGATGACGCTAATGTTTTAAATATTGCTTATGCAATTGAATCTTCTATGGATTATAAAAACCAAATAGCAAAGGAGGCTCACTAATGGATCAATATAAAGTTTTAATTGGACTTGAAATGCACTGTGAAATCAGTAAAACGAAAACAAAAGTATTTTCAAGTGCTAAAAATAGTTATACAAGTATCCCTAATAGCAATATTAGACCTGTTGATATGGCTTTTCCAGGAACTTTGCCAGTTGTCAATAAAGAAGCTGTTCGATTAGCTTTAATGGCAAGTATTATGTTAAATTGTAAACAACCAGAATATTTGTATTTTGAAAGAAAAAATTATTATTATCCAGATCTTCCAAAAGGTTTTCAAATTACTCAAGAAACGAAACCTGCACCAATTGGAATTTATGGTTCTTTAAAATATGAAGTAAATGGTGAATATAAAGTGGCTCGTATTAATAACATCCATTTAGAGGAAGATGCTGCTAGTACAGATCACTATGAACATTATTCTAAAATTGATTACAATAGAGCCGGAGTTCCATTGTTAGAACTTGTAACAGAACCAGATTTCCATTCTGCTGATGAAGCAGTAGCCTTTCTAGAAACAATGCGTTCTATTTATCGTTATGCTGACATTAGTGAAGCAGATAGCAAAAAAGGACAAATTCGTTGTGATGTGAATGTTTCTATTATGGATGCTTCATTAGATGAAACAGATCCTAAGAATTGGGGAACAAAAGTAGAAATTAAAAATGTTAACTCTTTTAGTGGTGTAAGAGATGCTATCAATTATGAAATTAAAAGACAAACTGAGTTAAAAGAAACTCATGAATATGATAAGATGGAACAACAAACTAGGAGATGGGATGAAGAATCAGGTACTACTATTTATATGCGTAGTAAAGTAGATGCAATTGATTATAAATATTTTGTAGAACCTAATATTCCTAAATTTAAGATTGATCCAAATTGGATTCTTCAAATTAAAGAAACTATTCCTACTTTAGCAGTAGAAAGAAAAGAAACTTATATGAATGAATATGGATTGTCTCATTATGATGCTACTATTTTAGTAAAAGAAAAATCTGTATCAGACTATTTTGAAGAATGTATTCAAAATGGAGTAAGTCCTAAGAGTGCAGCCAATTGGATTACAAGTGTTATTTTAGGTCATATCAATAAATATGAAATTGAAATTTCTAGTATTTTTGTTACTCCAAAAATGCTTGCTGATTTAATTCAATTAGTAGAAAATAAAACAATTTCTTCAAAACAAGCCAAAGAAGTTTTATATGAAGCTTTAACAGAAGATAAAGTACCAACAGCTATTGTAGAAGAAAAAGGCTTAAAACAAATTGGAGGAGAAGATGAAATCCTTAAAGTTGTTTTAGAAGTATTGGAGGAAAAACCAGAAGCAATTGAACAATATAAAAATGGAAGGACAAATATTGTTGATTTCTTAGTAGGCCAAGTTATGAAAAAAACGAGAGGACAGGCTAATCCTGCTACTACTCGTGAATTTATGATTCGTGAAATAGAAAAGAGATAGTTTATGAAAGAACGAGAAATTAAGATTGGAAATCAGTACCACCATTTTAAAGGACATAATTATATTGTAAAAGAAATTTGTTATGATAGTGAGCATTATGACGAAGAAAATCCTAATAATTCTCGTATGGTTGTATATGAAGATATGGATCGTAAGATTTGTTGGGTTCGTCCTTATGAAATGTTTAATTCTCTAGTTGATAAAGAAAAATATCCAAATATAGAACAAGAGTATCGTTTTGAACTCATAGAAAGAGGTGAATGATAGTGAGTAATCAATATCGTGATTATTACTGTGGTGATATTACAGAAAATGAAGTAGGAAAAACTGTTAAAATTTCTGGATGGGTAGAAAATATAAGAGATCATGGAGGAGTTATCTTTGTCGATGTTAGAGACGCTAAAGGGGTTATTCAAGTAGTTAGTAATGATGATTCTATTTTCTCTGACTTAACAAAAGAATCGACTGTTACGATTACAGGAACTGTTCGAAAAAGAGATGAAGATGATTATAATGACCATATTAAAACAGGAACTATTGAAATATTAGTAGATACTTTAGAGTTGATTAGTAAATCACTACCACTTCCTTTTGATATTAAATCTTCTCACATTGTAAATGAAGAAACAAGATTAAAATATCGTTATTTAGATTTGAGAAATCAAAAAAATCATGATACTTTGGTATTTCGAAGCGAAGTTTTAAAATTTTTAAGAAATAAAATGGATAGTCTTGGATTTACTGAGGTACAAACACCTATTATTTCTTGTTCTTCTCCAGAGGGAGCTAGAGATTTTATTATTCCTAGTAGAAAGTTTCATGGTAAATTTTATGCATTACCTCAAGCCCCTCAAATTTATAAACAGTTATTAATGGTATCCGGTTTTGATAAATACTATCAAATTGCTCCTTGTTTTAGAGATGAGGATTGTAGAGCAGATCGTACATTAGAATTCTATCAATTAGATTTTGAAATGAGCTTTGCTACAGAAGAAGATGTTTATAATATTGGTGAACAAATCTTTTACGATACCTTTACACATTTTAGTAAACGTAAAGTATCTTCTAGACCATTTAGAAGAATTGATTATAAAGAGGCTATGTTAAAATATGGAACGGATAAACCAGATTTAAGAAATCCTTTGGAGATTATAGATTTAACAGATATTTTTAAAGATACAGAATTTAAACCTTTTAAAAAGGCTTGTATTCGTGGAATTACTGTAGATCAAATTGGTACAAACTCTAATTCTTGGTTTAATGAATTAGTGGATTATGCTAATAGTATTGGAATGCCTGGAATTGGATATATCACTCTTTTAGAGGATGGATCATTAAAGGGTCCAATTGACAAATTCTTAACAGATTTAGATAGAAAGAATTTAATTGAGAGAGCCAACTTAAAAACGAATTCAGTATTATTCTTTATTGCTGATAGAAAAGAAAGCATTGCTAGTAAATATGCTGGAATGATTCGAACAGAATTAGGTCGTAAATTAAATTTAATTGATCCAAATGTATTTGAATTTTGTATTATCAATAATTTTCCAATGTATGAGTATGATGAAGAAGAAGGTATTTACAATTTTGGACATAATCCATTTAGTATGCCACAGGGTGGAATAGAGGATTTAACAAAAGAAAATATGGATCATGTTTTAGCTTATCAATATGATTTTGTTTGTAACGGTTATGAAATGGCAAGTGGCGCTGTCCGTAATCATGATATTCATATTATGGAAAAAGCCTTTGAATTAGTAGGGTATTCAAAAGAAGTAGTAGAAGAGAGATTTAAATCTCTTTATACGGCTTTTCAGTATGGGGCTCCACCACATGCTGGAATGGCTCCTGGGATTGACCGAATTTTAATGCTTCTTTTAGATGAACCTAATTTAAGAGAAGTTCAAGCTTTTCCAATGAGTGTTAGTGGTATTGATAATATGATGGGTTGTCCGAGTGAATTATCAGAACAACAATTAAGAGAAGTTCATATTAAAGTAAGATAAAAAATTGGTTATTTTGCCAATTTTTTTTGTTTCCTATTGACTCTCTAGTTTAGTGGAATGTTAAGTTGTTATCGAAAGGAGAGATAATTTTAAATATAAAAAAAGATAATTCTGTTATTATCTTTGATCAATTCTAGTAAAATTTGTTTTATGCGATTTATCATATGTTAATAATAGGGCAGATGTTATATTTAACTTAGGATTATATAGATTTAAATTATTAGAAATTTTATCTAACATGTCAATTGTTGGTTTTCTTCTACAATTTTCGATTTGATTTAAATATACTAAATTACTTCCGATTACTTCAGCAAATTTTTCTTGAGATAATCCGAGCATTTTTCTATAATACTTTAAATTCATAGATAGAATTTGTTTACTATTCATAGTATCAACCTCATTCATTATTTTATATATCTGTAAAATAAATGTCTTTTATACAATTGTTAAATAAAATTATTGAAAAAATCATTTTAATGAGGTAAGATTAATATGACATACGAATATTATTTTTATATTTTAAAATTATTTTGAAGAGATAACATGAAAAACAAAGTGAATCAATTTAAAAATAGTTTAAAAGAAGAAAGTATTGACGAATTATTAGAAGATAGAAAGATATATTGTCAATATTTGAATAAAGATCAAAAAAAATACAAAAAATATATAGGAATGATAGAACAAGAAATAAAAGATAGGTTAAAAAAGTATGGGATGCTATAATTGTAAATATTTAGTAGCATCTAATAAAAAGGAAGGATCTATTAATGGGTGTCTTTATTACTGCACGAAACAAAAAAAATATGTAAGTGGAGCAAGTGATGGATGTAATTCTTATTATAAAGATTATTCACGAAAAGGTTATGAAAATGACGAAATCTATCATAATGGAGTACATTTTTCTGATAGTAATGTTTCTATTGGTACTTCCTTATTTTTCGCAATTGTTTTATTTATCATTGCTATTATAGTTAATATTTTTGGATAATACTTGACTCTCTATTTAACTAGAGTGTTATGATTTTCCTGAAAGGGGAAATATTATGAGTAGACAAGAAAAAATAGATCTTTTATATCAATATAGAAAGATTTTAATTGATATGAAAAGTCAGGAAAAAACAAAGCAACAACCAGAAAAACAAAAAGTTTTAGTGTTAAAAAGAAAATTTTATAATAAAGATATGAAAGTTTCTTAATGAAAGGATGGATAAGTATGATGAGTGATCAGGATAGACAAGTTTTATATAATTTATTGCAAAGTGAAAATGCTACACCAGCACAAATAACGGCAGCTAGAGGTAGATTGATTGTTTCTTTAAATCGTGATTTAAGAGATACAAATGATGTTCAGACTATAAATAGGTTAAGAAATGAAATTAGAAATGAAATGGCACTTCACCAAAATCAATTGAATTATCGTTTACAAGAAACAAAAACGAATCATAATTTTGGTACTCAGATGATCAATGAAATTCATTTGAAGAATAGAAAGATTGCTAACAATATTAGACAATTTAATATGTCAGAAAGACCTAGTGAGTATATAGTGAATGGAACAAGAATCGTTGGTAATACGATGTCAACAGCTTTTTCTATTGCGAAAACACCAATTGTAGCTACGTTAAGACTTGCTAGTTTAGCAGCTCCTGTTTTAACTTCTATTGCTGTTCAACCACTACAAATACCAGCCTATTTATTTTCTAAATTAGTGAATCCTAATTCCAAATATAATGGACAAATTATTACGAATATGGGGAAAGAGTTAGGATATTTGATTTCTGATGGACTTGAATTAAGTTCTGAAATTGTGAGAAGAATATAAAGGAGAATGTTTATGGAAATTAATGAAGGATATTCCTTTACAACAGTAGATGAGAATAATAGACAAGTAATATGTGATACCTTAGGTGTTGTTAATATTGAAGGCGAAAATCCTATTATCATTTATACAGATTATACATTAGATGAAAATCAAAAATTTAATTTATATGTTTCAAAAATAGTAAAAGAAGAAGATCATATTAAATTAGAAGAAATTGATCATTATGATATTATTCCTGAGATTAAAGCCAAAATGGACCAAATTTGGAATAATATTCAGCCAAATATATAATTAGTGAATCAAAGGAGGTTTGTATGTTACTTCGTATTGGTGAATTTTCTAAATTATCAGGAGTACCTATTCGAACACTTAGATATTACGACGAAATTGATTTATTTAAACCGGCAGAGATCGATTTATTTACCGATTATCGATATTATAAGGAAGAACAAATAGAGGATTTAAATCTTATTAACAATTTAAAAGATGTTGGATTTTCATTAGAAGAGATAAAAAGTAATTGGAATCATTTTAATAATGAAGTAATGTTAAATAAGAAAAAAGAATTGGAACAGAAATTAGAAAATATTAATGAAAGTATTAAAAAAATTGACTATTTACGCAGTAACATAGTTGATGGTAAAATTATTCAAAAATTAAGAGAAAAAGATGATAGAAAGGTGAAAACCTTATATTAGGAGGGAAAATAATGAAAGATACAAATTTAATAATAGGTAAAAAAAATACTGGAAAAACAACATTGTTATTTCAAGAAGTAGAATATGCAATTGAAAATAATGATAATTTATTAATATATGATGATAGAGATGAATATTATAAAACATTTTCTAAAAAATTAAAGGAGAATAATTATAATGTTTTAACTTTAAATTTGAAAGACCCTACGAAATCTAATGGATTTAATCCATTATTAGTTCCATATTTACTTTATAAGAAAAATAAATTAGATGAATCTGTTAGTATGATTAATAATTTAGCTTTAGAAATTTTTCATTCCGATAGTAACGATAGTGATCCATTTTGGGAAAATATGGCTTCTAATTATTTTACGGGGTTAGTATTAATTTTAATGAAAGAGGCTAGTATAGATAAAATTAATATGGGTAGTATTCAAGTTATGATGAACCAAGGAGAATTTTCTTATGGTGAGACGACTTATCTAAAAAAATATTTAGAAAATGTTGATGTAACAAGTTCTATTTATTCTTTATTATCACCAATTGTTTTCGCACCAATGGATACCAAAGGAAGTATTATATCTGTATGTAAACAAAAATTAAATAATTACTTAATTAGAGAACAACTTTTAAATTTAATAAATACAGATCAAATTAATTTAAAAGAAATTACACAAAAAACTGCTATTTTTATAATTGGAAATGAATCTGTTAATGATATAGCAAATATTATGATTGATCAACTAGTAAGTATGAATAATTCATTTACATATATTTTAGATAATTTTGATACGGTAAGAAAAAATTTATCTTTTGTTAATTTATTAAAAAATGCTAGTTATAATAAAAACAAAGTTTATTTAGTTTTTCATACAGAAGAGGAATTAAAAGAAATCTATGGAAAATATATAGTTAGTCAATTTGATAATGTAATAAATATAGAAGTACCAGATAACTTTAAAGCAATTAGGGCACCTTATAAAGAAAAAGTAATTGGTAATGATTGTGAATATCCTTTACTAAATATGACAAAACACAATTATTTTAATTTTAAAGAATTTATGGAAACTAAATAGTTTTTAAAAATTCAAAACATGAGTTTTTAGGCATCTCTTCACAAAAACCTAATAGATAAATATCTTGGCTACTTAAGGGAGGAAAATAAAATGGAAAATGATATTATTGTAAAAACAAAATTAGAAGAGGTTGGCAAATACGACGTAAAAACACAATGTGTTTATGCTTATAATGATTTAAAAAAATTAAGGGATGCAGGAATTGCTTCAAAAAATTCTGGGGTTATGGATAGTTATTCTAATGTAGTACTTAATACAGCAGGATTATATAATGATGTAGAATCATTTTATAAAGGTGTTGATGGTTATTATAGAATACTTTTTGGCAATGATGTAGAAAATGGTAAAAATGAAATTGCTCAATCTTTATCAGGTATTGATTCTGAAGATGTATCAAAAGCCTTAAATACTTGGAATAATGATGTACGTTTAGGTTCTACAAATTCTCGTCTTAATCAAACTGAATTCTCAGAAAAATATGGAAAGAATTTAGATTTTAGTTTATTTTCACAAGAAGAAATTGAAAGATACAGCGAATCATATAATCGTGGAAGACAAATCTAAAAGTTTTTAAAAATGATTATTTAAGAATTTCTTAATGCATATCTTAATATATATTTAGAAAATTGGTATTATTGCCAATTTTTTTGATTTTGTGATAAAATAAATTAAAGATAAGGAGAATCAATATGATTTTAAATGTTTTTTTATTAGTAATAGGATTTATTATATTAATTAAAGGAGCCGATATATTTGTAGATGGTGCTAGTTCTGTAGCTGGAAATTTTAAAGTGTCAAAAATGTTGATAGGATTAACCATTGTTGCTTTTGGAACTAGTGCACCTGAATTTGCTGTTAGTGTTAAATCATTACTATCTGGTAATGGAGATATTGTTTTAGGAAACGTAATAGGAAGTAATATCTTAAATATCCTGTTAATTTTGGGAGTAAGTTCTTTATTCCATTCTCTAAATGTAAAAAATAATACAGTAAAAAAAGAATTACCAATTACGTTATTATTTACAACTTTATTTGTCGTATTATTGTCTGATCATTTATTTGATAATAAAATTCCAAATGCTTTTACAAGAAGTGATGGTTTTGTATTGTTATTATTTTTCTCAGTATTTATTTATTATTTAATAGCTATGGCGAGAAATAAAATTGAAGAACAATCAAAAGAAAAGTATATGTCTATTGGAAAGGCTTTTGCTTATACAATAGGTGGTATTGTAATGATTGTTTTAGGAAGTAATTTTGTTGTTGATTCAGCTTCTTTTATTGCCTCATCATTAGGTGTAAGTGAAAAATTAATTAGTTTAACAATTATTGCTCTTGGAACATCATTACCAGAACTTGTAACGTCTATTACAGCAACAAGAAAGGGCGAATATGATATAGCAATTGGAAATGTAGTAGGAAGTAATATATTTAATATTGGTATTGTAATTGGATTACCAGTTGCTATATTTGGTGGTATTTCTCATATTAATTTTAATGTTATTGATTTAATAGTGATGTTAGTAAGTGCTCTTTTATTGTTTATATTTTCTTATAATGACTATAAGATTTCAAAACGAGAAGGAATTATTTTCTTATTGCTATTTGTAATTTATTACAGTTATATTATTTATATTGGTTAGCATTTATTATGCTAATTTTTTTATAAAAAAAAGACTAAAATTTTAATCTTTTATGGTACTCTTCTAAAGTTATATTATTTTCATGAATGATTTTTGCCACATCTTTTCCTACATATCGATAATGCCATGGTTCATATTTAAATCCTGTAATATTTTTTTTATTTTTAGGATATCTTAAAATAAAACCATATTTATAAGCATTTTCTTTCATCCAAATAAATTCTTCTGTTGTTTCAAAGTCACTATATTTTCCAATACTTCCTTCTATATCTATAACAAGACCTGTTTGATGTTCTGAGTGCCCTGGTTTAGCAGATGCTTCTAAAGCTTTTTTTTCTCCTAAAGTTCTTACATAATAATTGTATAATTCTTCTTGATAAAAATAGCTTCTGTAACTAGATACAGCTATGATTTTATATCCTTGTTTTCTAGCCTCTAAACACATTTCTTCAAAATTTAAAGCTGCTTCTTGCCTTAAAAATTTATCTTCATTCGCACAGATTAAGCTTAATTTAACTAAATCATTTGGAATATAATTTTTATCTAACTGATGGTTTTTATTTACTAATACATCAATAGAATCTGGATTTTTAACTTTTTTGATATTTTTATAAAAATGATTGCCAAATAGGTTAATATTTCTTGTAAAAAAGAAAATAATTAGCGAGATTAAAAGAAAATAGAAGAAAAATTTAAATAGTTTTAATCCCATAGATATCACCACTATAGTATATGAAAAAATGTGAAATAGTTTCTATTTCACATAATATTCATAGTATTCTTCAAATGTTAAATCTTCATCATGAATTTGTTTTGCCACATCTTTTCCTACATAACGATAGTGCCATGCTTCATAAATATAACCTGTAATATTTTCTTTCCCTTTAGGGTATCTTAAGATGAAACCATATTTATAAGCATTTTCTTTCATCCAAGTAAATTCCTTTGTACTTTCAAAAGTTCCTAATGTTGTAGTGGAAGTAGTAACATCAAAAGCAAGACCTGTTTGATGCTCTGAATATCCTGGTCTAGCAGAATAAGTATCTGCTTTACTGTATCCATCTTGAGCTGCATATCTTTCATATAAACCATTTTGAGTAGTATAACTTCTATATGGAGAACGAATATAAAGATTCATTCCTTCTTCTTTTGCAGCATTAAACATTTCTATATAAGCTTCATAAACTGTTTTTTCTAGTTGTAAAGGTTTTCCATATTTTGAATCAATTGTTACTAAATTATCTGGTACATAATCACTTTTAAGTTTGTGATATTTATTAACAAGAATTAAATATCCTTTTGATAAATCAGTTTCTTCTACATTGGTATAGTAATCATAATCACGATTACTATTGACCATTGTAATAATATAATTCAATTCAGATTCTCCATCACTAAATTCAATAGTTGAATTTTGCTTATAGTTTAGATAACGATCTAGATTTTCCATAACAAAATACTTTTGCTTTATGAAAGCTACAGCCTCATCTGTATATTGAATGTCTTTTTTATAAAAGTTATGATTTACAATATAAATAATATCTTGAATATCGAAATTATATAAATTTAAAAATTCTATATAAGAATTTATATTTTCTTCTTTAAAATCTTTTTCTTGAATTAAACTAATTATTTTTTCATTATAATCATAATTTAAAATAATTTCAGGATTTTTTAATGTTTCTATAATTTTAATATCATTTTCAGAATAACCTAGATTACTTAATTTAGAGCTAGTGGTTATTGTTTCCGGCTTTTTTTTATTACTTTGTATAGCAAAATGGATTCCTATAACAGATCCAGTTATTACTAAAACAATTATTATTGATAAAAATATTTTTTTCATACCATCACCAAGTTTATTATAGTCTAATTAAAAAGGAAAGTAAATTACTTTCCTTCTATTAGTAAACATAATATTCATCATAAGTAATATTTTCTTTATGATTTATTTTGATGAAAAAATTTTTTAAAGAGTTTATCTTAATATTGTAAAAAGAACAAATGTTTGCTAAAATGTTTTAGGAACATTTAATGTGAGTGTCATCCTCCATTCTTTTAGAAAGGAGGCAGATATTAATGAATTTTAAAACTTTTATTTTAAAAGTACTTAGATTCATATGTATCATTCTATTACTATCTACCTTGTTGGTACTAGCAATAAAAAAATAGACACTCTTCAGCATTGATAGAGTGTCAAAACTATTTCATTAGAGGTGACATTCACTTGCAACAATTAAATGTTCCTCTTTTTTTATTTTATGCAAATTTTCTTGCTAAATACATACTAACACAAACAGAAACTCTTATCAAGTTCTTGTTTTATATTTTCTATAAATAATTTATTTTTCTTCTATATAGTAAGCATAATACTCATCATAAGTAATATTTTCTTTATGGATTTTTTCTGCAATTTCTTTTCCAACATAACGGTAATGCCAAGATTCATAATCGTAACCAGTAATATCTGTTTTGTCTTTTGGATATCTTAGAATAAATCCATATTTATAAGCATTTTTTTGTAGCCATTTAAATTCATCTGTTTCTTCAAAATCATTCATATTAGAATTGTAGGTAACAATATCTAAAGTAAATCCTGTTTGATGTTCTGAATATCCGGCTCTAGCAGCTACACTATCTGCCCATTCTTCACTATTTGCTGCTGCATAATTATTCCAAAGTCTTTCTTGAAATTCATAATCACGATAAGAAGAGGTGATAATTAAACTTAAATTTTCTTTTTTTGCAGCTGTCCACATATTTTTAAAAGCATTATAAACTTCTTCAATAATTTCATTGCTTCCATAAGCATAAGTATTTTTAACTTCTACAATATTATCAGGTGTATAATCTTTCGTTAAATAATGAAATTTATTGACTAACATAAGTTCTTTTTTCGAAGTATCTGTTTTTTCTACAGCATCTTCATCATACCATTCATAATCTGCTTTAACATTTACAATACTTACAATGTGGGATGGTTTATCGCTTTTATTTTCTTTGTAATAAGCTAAATATCGATCAAGGTTTTTAAAAATAAAATATTTTTGTTTCATAAATGTGATAATTTGTTTATCATAATCACGATTTAAAATATCCTTAATTTCACTTTCATCTCGTTTTAAAATGACTTCGATTTGTTCTTGATCATATCCAATTTTTTTTAGTTTGTAAGGATTACTTGTAATATATCCAATATATTTTGTAATTCCAACGATTAAAATAACAAAGAAAACAATAAGACCTACAACATAATATACAGATTTTTTAATTTTTCTTTTTTTCTTCATAGTATCACCTTAAAATTATTATAAACAAAAAATGGTAAAAAAACAATAAAATTAGACATAATAATAATGGTGATAGAATGGAATTATTATATCTTTGTCTTAAAATATTTTTTGTACGTATTTTGGATGTTTCTTTAGGAACTGTTCGTTCTATTGTAACATTGAAGGGAAAATTAAAAACAGCTAGTATTATTGGATTTTTTGAAATACTAGTATGGTTTGTAGTAGTTAAAGAAGCTTTAAATACAGATAATAATAGTATTTTTATAGCAATATCATATTCTTTAGGATTTGCAACAGGAACCTATATTGGAGGATTTATTTCTGATAAATGCATTCGAATCAAATTAGGAGTTCAAGCTATTTTAACTAGTCAAAATGATTTATTAGTGGATAAAATTCGTGAGGAAGGTTTTGCTGTTAGTGTTTTAGATGTAAAAGGAAAAAATAAAAAAGATTTAAAATATATGTTATTTATTGAAATTGATAGCAACCGATTAGAACATTTAAAAACATTGATTCATGCTTTAGATGAGAAAGCATTCATTGTAGTAAATGAAACGAAATATGTCCATAATGGTTATTTTGCTAAATAATAATACGAAATAGATACTTTTAAGACTATTAAAAATTGAAATTAGTAAATTGTTGTATGTTAAATTTAAAAAATATGAATTTGTGTTACAAAATAAAATTTGTTAATTTATCAATCTAGGTGAATTAATGAAAAGAACGATAACACTAAAGCCAGGAGAAATTATCCCACTTAATTTTGATTTTGAATTTACAGAAATTCTTAATAATCCAAAGAATATAGATATTATTGAAAATTTTTTGTCTGTTTATTTGGAAGTACCTTTATCAGAAATGAAAAACCATGAAAAAATACAATCGAGAGATTTAGAGTTAACCCATAAAAAAGAAGCAAAAAAACATGTTGATTTGTTATTAGATTTAAATGGGCGAAAAATTAGAAATGTCTAATAAACAATCCCCAGGAGTTATGGATAGGAATGTTGTTTATGTATGTGCGATTCATTCTAAACAAATGGAATATGGAAAAAAAGATTACACAATGATACATAAAACACTTCAAATTAACTTAAATAATTATTATTTAGGTAGAGGAGAGTTAAAAGAGAGTTATTACATGGCTACAGAAAAAGGAAAGATCCTAACAAAAAAGCTACAAATAGATATGATAGATACGGTAAAAGGAAGAGAAATTTGTTATACTGATAGTGAAAATAAATTGACGAGATGGTGTAAAGTGCTAACTTCAACGAGTGAGGAAGAATTAAAAGAAGCATTAGGGGATGATTTAATGGAACAAGAACCAAAAGAAAAATTAGTAGATGAAGTAACAAAATTAAGTAATGATGAAGATGCTGTTATTCTTTATACAAAGTTAACCCGAGAAGAACTATAACAAAATACTTATCTTGTAGAAGCTAAACAAGAAGGTATTGAGCAAGGAATAAAGCAAGGTATAGATAAGGGTATTGAGCAGGGAATGAACAAGAAGTCGGCTGAAATTGCCCGAAAAATGTTAGAACAAAAAATAGATATTGAAATGATTCAAACAATTACAGGTTTCACAATAGAAGAACTTCAAAAAATGAAAGAAAATATTGACTAATTAAATAAAAAAATGTTAAAATGAGTTTGTAAATCGTTGAGAAAGCTAAGTAATAAATGATTATTTTTTAGAGAACTAGTGGTTGGTGAAAACTAGTAATAATATTTATGAAATCTACTTTGGAGAGAAATTAATCGTTTCCGGAGAAATCCGTTATCAAAATTAAGTTATTAGTAGGATGGTACCGCATTATATGCTCCTATTGCTAGTAACTTTTTTTTATTTAGAAAGGTGAATGTATATGATAGATATTAAGTTAATTAGAGAAAATAAGGATTTAGTAAAAGAAAATATAAAGAAAAAATTTCAAGACCATAAACTACCTTTAGTAGATGAAGTTTATGATTTAGATATTCAGTTCCGTGAAATAAAACAAGAAGGGGATAATTTAAGAAGTTTAAAAAATAATAAAAGTTCTGAAATTGGTCTTCTTATGAGAAATGGAAAAAAAGAAGAAGCTGAAAGTTTAAAAAAAGAAATTGCTTCCATGAATCAAAAAATAGAAGATTTAGAAAAAGAACAGGAAAATTTAGAACAAGAAATCAAAAAAAGAATGATGGTAATTCCTAATATTATGGATGAATCTGTTCCAATTGGGGAGGATGATACTCATAATGTCGAAATAGAAAAGTTTGGTGAACCAGTTGTACCAGATTATGAAATTCCATATCATGCAGATATTATTGAAGCATTAAATGGATTAGATAAGGAATCAGCAGGAAGAACATCAGGACAAGGATTTTATTATTTACTTGGAGATATTGCTAGACTTCATGAGGCAATGCTTGCTTATGCTAGAGATTTTATGATTGATAAAGGTTTTACTTATGCGATTCCTCCTTTTATGATTCGTAGCGATGTGGTAGAAGGTGTTATGTCATTTGAAGAAATGGATGCCATGATGTATAAAATTGAAGGAGAAGATTTATACTTAATTGGAACTAGTGAACACTCTATGATTGGTAGATTTAAAGGTCAAATTGTAAAGGAAAGTGATTTACCAATTACGATGACTAGTTATTCACCATGTTTTAGAAAAGAAGGTGGATCTCATGGCCTAGAGGAAAGAGGTTTATATAGAGTTCACCAATTTGAAAAACAAGAAATGATTGTTTTATGTAAGCCAGAAGAATCTATGGATTGGTATAATAAAATGTGGAAATTTACAGTAGATTTCTTTAGAAGTTTAGATGTTCCTGTTAGAACACTTGAATGTTGTAGTGGTGATTTAGCAGATCTTAAAGTAAAATCTTGTGATGTAGAAGCTTGGAGTCCAAGACAAAAGAAATATTTTGAAGTAGGATCTTGTTCTACATTAGGGGATGCTCAAGCTAGAAGACTAGGTATCCGTACAAAAGGAGAAAATGGTACTTACTATGTAAATACTTTAAATAATACAGTAGTAGCAACACCAAGAGGATTAATTGCTGTAATTGAAAATAATTATAATGAGGATGGTAGTATTAATATTCCAAAAGCCTTACAACCTTATATGGGTGGAAAAGAAGTTATTAAATAAACAAATAAAAATCTCAAGAAAAATTCTTGGGATTTTTTACATTATTAAAAATACATGATATAATAAATCAAAAATTGGTGGTGATAATATGCCAGAATTACCAGAAGTTGAAACTGTAAAAAATAAATTAAAAAAAATGGTGCAAGGAAAAACAATAATAGATGTTAATATTTTATATCCAAAAATGATTGAATATCCGGATGTTTTAGAATTTAAGAGACAAATAACAGGTGAAACAATACTTGATATTAAAAGAAGAGGCAAATGGTTGATGTTTGAATTAGACCATTACTACTTACTTTCCCATCTTCGTATGGAAGGAAAGTATTTAATCCGTTCTATAAAAGATCCTTATGAAAAACATGAACATGTAGAATTTGTTTTTAGTGATCAAACGACTCTTCGTTATAAGGATGTTAGAAAATTTGGAAGAATGTATTTATATCCTAATGAAGAGGTATGGAATCATAAGCCACTTAATGAGCTAGGATTAGAGCCTTGGGATAAATTATTAAATGAAAACTATTTAAAAGAAAAATATAGTAAAAAGAAATTACCGATTAAGACAGTATTATTAGATCAAAGTATTATGGTTGGAATTGGAAATATTTATGCGGATGAAATTTTATTTATGAGTCATATTAATCCTTTAAAACCATGTAATTTATTAACAAATGAAGAATTGAAAAACATTATCAATAATAATAAAATTGTTTTAGAACATGCTATTGAATTAGGTGGTACTACGATTCGTTCTTATGAATCTAGTGAAGGGGTACATGGTTTATTTCAAAATGAATTGTTTGTTCATGGGCAAACAATTTGTAAGAAATGTGGAAGTAAAATTATTAAGACGAAGGTAAATGGGAGAGGAACTTATTATTGCCCAAAATGTCAAGACAATGTTAATAAAAAGTAAAAGTAATAGAAATTTATCAAAAACCATGTTATGATGATTCAGTGGTGATCATATGAGTGATATAATGACTGAATTATTGGATGTATTAGATGAAAATGGAAATTTAACAGGACAAAGTAAAACAAAGCAAGAAATTTATAATGAGTCTTGTTGGCATCGTTCTGTTCATATCTGGATAATCAATGATAAAAAAGAACTATTGGTTCAAAAAAGAAATCCTTATAAAAAAACATTTCCAAATTTATGGGCTATTTCTTCAGCGGGTCATGTAATAGCTGGAGAAACAAGTGTTGAATCAGGGTTACGTGAATTAAAAGAAGAATTAGATGTAGATGCAACGAAAGAGGATTTAGAATATTTATTTACTATAAAAAGAGTTCAACCATATAAAAATTCTTTTATTCGAGTATTTGATGATGTTTATTTACTTCATAGAAATATTGATGTTGATCATACAAAACTTCAAGTAGAGGAATTAACAGATATTAAATATGTATATTATCCTTATTTAGAAATGATATTAAAAGAGCATGATCCAGATTATGTTCCTTATACGGAAGAACATGAAAAATTATTTCAAGTGTTAAATGAAAAATATCATAACGAATAAAAAGACTATTCAAAATAAAAAATATGTGCTATAATATAGATATATTCAGACAAGAGTGAGCAAAAAAGCCCACTCTTTACTATAATGGAGGTTTTATGAAGATAGAAGAAAAAGTTCAAAACTTGATTGAAAAGACGATAACTGACAATAATTACATTTTAGATCATGTAGAATATGTCAAAGAAGGATCTATGATGTTTTTAAGAGTTGTGATTGATAAAGAAGGAACTTTAGATGTAGAAGATTGTGTTACTGTTTCTAAATTAATCAATCCTATTCTAGATGAAAATGATCCAATTGAAGAAAATTATATCTTAGATGTCTGTTCTAAAGAGGAAGGATGTGAATAAAATGGACAGTAAGAGTTTTAAAAATGCTGTTGACCTTTTAGTAAAAGAAAAAGGAATTGACGAAAATATTATTTATGAAGCAATGGAATTAGCTTTAACAGCTGCTTATAAGAAAAATTATAATTCTTTATCTAACGTAAGAGTAGATATTAATCGTGAAACTGGTGAAATCAAAGTATATTCTTATAAAACCGTAGTAGATCGTTCTGAAGAAGAAAAATATAAAAGTTTTAAAGATATTGATTTTTCAACTATTAATGAAGATGATGAAGAAGATGATGGTGGAGAAGTTTTACCATTTGTATATGATGATCGAATTCATTTGACTTTAGAAGAAGCTAGAAAAATTGTACCTGATATACAACTTGGTGAAACAATTGAGGAAGAAGTAACTCCTAAAGATTTTGGTCGTGTAGCAGCTGCTACAGCAAAACAAGTAATTGTTCAAAAAATCAGAGAAGCTGAAAAAGATGTTATTATTAACGAATATAATGATAAAGAAGGCGAAATGGTTGTTGGTTTAGTAGCTATGGAAGATCAAAGAAACTACTATATTGATTTAGGAAAAGTTCAAGGTATTTTGCCTAAAACTGAAATTATGCCTGGGGAAACAATTCAAATGGGTTCTTCTATTAAAGTGTATATTACAAAAGTAGATAGTAATAGTAGAGGGCCAGTTATTTTACTTTCTAGAATTCATTATGGATTTGTAAAACGTTTATTTGAACTTGAAATCCCAGAAATTAATGAAGGTATTATTCTTGTTTATAGCGTTGCTAGAGAAGCTGGAAACCGTACAAAAGTAGCTGTTATGTCAGAAAATCCAAATGTAGATCCAGTTGGTTCTTGTATTGGAGAAAGAGGTTCTAGAATTAATCGTATTATTGAAGAATTAAATGGTGAAAAAATTGATATTATTCCTTATGATAAAGAACCTTCTAAATTTATTGCCAATGCTTTAAGTCCAGCTAAAGATCCATTTGTATTTATAACAGATGAAAAGAAAAAAGAAGCTGTTGCAATTGTAAATGATGAAAATCTTTCTTTAGCAATTGGTAAAAAAGGTTTAAATGTTAAGTTAGCTTCTCGTTTAACACATTATAAAATTGATGTAAAAACTTATGAACAAGCACGTGAAGAAGGAATTAATATTATTGAATAGAGGTGTGTTATGAAAAAAATACCACTTAGAACTTGTGTTGTTACCAAAGAAAGATGTCCTAAAAAGGAATTGATTCGTGTTGTTAGGACACCAGAGGGTAATGTAATTATTGATGAGTCAGGAAAATCAAATGGAAGAGGTGCTTATTTAAAATTAGACCCTTCTGTAATTGATAAAGCTGAAAAAAGTAAAATACTAAATAAACATTTAGAAATAGATGTACCTAGTAAAATTTATGAAGATTTAAGAAATTTAATATAATAGGAGGTGACGAGCATGATGACAGTAAAAGAATATGCTCTAGATGTCAATAAAACAGTCGATGAAATTTTAAAGAAATGTTTGGATTTAGATATTAGAGTCAATGATGAAGAAGATTTACTTGAAGAAGATGATATCATTCTATTAGATAATGCTACTTATGATGAAGAAGAAGCATTAGAAGATTTAGCAGAAGATTTGGCTGAAGACTTTGTAAAAAAAGAAAAAATTAATGTTGAAAATAACGTTAATAAAAAGAAACAAAAGAAGAAAAATATTCAAAATGTAAATCATAAAAAAGAAGTGTTAGCTGGTCAAAAAAAGGAAATGTATAAAAATAAAGAAAAATTGATGTCTAATGATCATGCAGTGGATGAATCAGTTATTTTATACAAAGAAAATATGACTATTAAAGAATTAGCGGAACGATTAGGAGTAAATACTACAGAAGTCATTAAAAAATTATTTATGCTAGGAATTATGGCAACAGTAAATAATAGTATTAGTTTTGAAAATGCTGAGTTAATTGTTGTAGATTATGGAAAAGAATTGAAAAGAGAAGAACAAGCTGATATTTCTAATTTTGAGGAATATGAAGTTATTGATGATGAAGCTGATTTAGTAGAAAGACCTGCTGTAGTAACGATTATGGGACATGTAGATCATGGTAAAACGACATTATTGGATACAATTCGAAAGACTAATGTAGTAGCAGGTGAAGCTGGTGGAATTACTCAAGCTATTAGTGCATATCAAATAAAATATAATGGAAAACCTATTACATTTATTGATACTCCAGGACATGCGGCCTTTACAGAAATGCGTGCTAGAGGAGCTAGTATTACAGATATTGTAATTATTATTGTAGCCGCTGATGATGGAGTGATGCCTCAAACAAAGGAAGCTATTGATCATGCAAAAGCTGCTGGTGTTCCTATCATGGTAGCAATTAATAAAATTGATAAGCCTGGAGCAAATCCAGAACGTGTTATGACAGAACTTACAGAATATGGTCTTACTCCTGATACATGGGGTGGAGATACTATCTATAATCAAATTTCTGCGATGAATGGAACGGGAATTGATGAATTATTAGAAAACATTTTGTTAGTAGCTGAAATGAATGAATATAAAGCAAATCCAAATCGTTATGCAATGGGATCTGTAATAGAGTCAAGATTGGATAAACATGTAGGTCCAATTGTCACTTTGTTAATTCAAAACGGTACTTTAAGATTAGGGGATCCAATTGTAGTAGGAACTTCTTATGGAAAAGTCAGAACTTTAAAAAATGATAAAGGCGAAGAAATTATGGAAGCTACTCCTTCTATGCCTGTAGAGATTACGGGTCTTAATGATACACCACAAGCTGGAGATAAATTTATGGCTTTTGAATCAGAAAAACAAGCAAGAAGTATTGGAGAACAGAGAAAAACTGCTCAAAGATTAAGAGAAAATAAAAGTAGCGAAGCTGTAACATTAGATGATTTATTTGCTAAGATTAATGAAGGATTAAGAGAAATTAATGTAATTATTAAAGCTGATGTAAATGGATCTAGTGAGGCTGTAAAAAATTCTTTAGAAAAAATTGAAGTAGAAGATGTTAGAATAAAAGTAATCAGAAGTAGTGTTGGTGCTATTACTGAAAGTGATATTGTATTAGCGAAAGCTTCTAATGCTATTATTATTGGTTTTAATGTAAGACCAACAAATTCTATTAGAGATTATGCTAAAGAAAATGGTGTAGAAATTAGACTTTATGATATTATTTATAAGGCTGTAGAAGAAATAGAAGCTGCTATGAAGGGTATGTTAGAACCAATCTATGAAGAAAAAGTAACAGGTTCTGCTGAAGTAAGACAATTATTTAAATTTTCTAAAGTTGGAATTATAGCTGGTTCTTATGTTATTGATGGTGTTATGAAACGTGATAGCAAAGCTAGAGTAATTCGTGACGGTATTGTAATATATGATGGTAATATTAATTCTATTCAAAGAGAAAAAGATTCTGTAAAAGAGGTTAAAAAAGGTTTAGAATGTGGTATTACAATTGAAAACTACAATGATATTAAAGTAGGAGATATCATTGAAGGATATGAAATGGTAGAAAAGGAAAGATAATTCTTTCTTTTTTTATTATATAATAACAAATCAATAGAAATGATATTTTTAATTGACTAAGTCTTTTAAATATTATATACTTATTACAGTAAAATAGGTGATAATATGAATAATAAAGGGTTTGCTGTATCAGGGATTTTATATACAATTTTTATGATATTTTTAGTAACAATTTCGATTATGCTTTTTAATTTACAAAATAGGAAAACAATATTAGATGAATTGAAAATAGATGCTGTAAATGCTGTTGAAAGCGATAATAACTACGAATATTTATTGAATGAGATTAATGGTTTAAAGCTTGAAATTAATAATTTAAAAAGTGAAACATCAAATCTAGTTAAAACTTTGTGGAGTGGTACTGCTACTGTTGGTGATAGTATTGATTTATCAGACTCCTATAGAAATTATAAATTATTGCTTTTTAAAACAAATCTTGGAACTGAATTAGTTAATGTTTCTGGATCATATTTGACCTGGAGTGGAATGAGTGGAAATGTTAATGTTAAGGACACTTATCAAACTACAAGTTTAAATTATGGAATGGCAAAAATTAATTCAGAAACAAATTTGACAATTATGAATGAGGGTTTTATATATGACTTGTATAATGTTTCATCTAGAATTAATTCAACAACAGAAAATTCATTAGAAATTTCTCTTAATACGTCTACTCATAGTTATTCACCAAGACAGGTTTATGCTCTTTATGGAATTAAATAATCTTTACTAATTGATGTATTTGTTATATAATATCAAGTATGAGGTGAGAATATGAGTGTTAAAATAGATAGAATTTCTAGTCAAATGGCAAAAGAAATTAGCTATATTCTAGCAACCGAAGTAAAAGATCGTGATTTAAGATTTGTAACAATTACAGATTGTAGAGTAACAAACGATTTAAGTTATGCTAAAGTTTACTATACATCTTTAGATGATAGTAATAGAGAAGAAATAAAAAAAGCGATAAAGAATGCTTCTGGATTTATTCGTAAACAATTGATGGATAGAATTGATATTAGACATATTCCTGAATTAGAATTTGTTTATGATGAATCTATTGAATATGGAAAAAAAATAGAAGATAAAATAAAAGAAATCCATGGAGAAGAATAATGAAAATAGAGTCTATAGCTGGTTATATATATGTATCAGAGTATGCTGTAAATCATATTGAGGAAATTTATCATTCCAATCGGATGAATAATTTTTCTGATAAAGATAAGAAAAAACTAGTATTGGACAAGAAAAAGTCAAGAGAACTTTCAAATCTGACTTTTGAAGAAATATTAAATCAAAAAATATCAATGAGGACAAAGTAATAGTATTTGTGATATGGTAATTAGAGAATTTGTGGTTGGTGAAAACAAATCAAATGGAAACAAAGAATTACATACTTTTGAGTTGAAACGGAGATTCACGTTAAGAATTTAAGAGCATATCATTATGAAATAAGGTGGTACCGCGGGGAAACTCGTCCTTATACATAGTGATTTTTTTATTAGAAAGAGGGATATTGATGGAAATTAATAAATACATAGAACATACAAATTTAAAAGCATATGCAACGGAAGAAGATATCAGAAAATTATGTCAAGAAGCAATTGATTATGGATTTCAAGCAGTTGTGGTAAATCCACATTATGTACCTTTTGTAAAAGATTTATTAAATGGTACTAATATTGAAATAGGAACAGTGGTAGGATTTCCTTTAGGTGCAAACACTATTGAAACAAAAGTTTATGAAACAATTGATGCAATTGAAAAAGGAGCTACTGAAATTGATATGGTAGCAAATATAGGAGCTATCAAAGATGGTGATTTTGAATATGTAAAAAAAGAAATTGAAGAAGTTCATTATTCTTGTGATGGAAAACCATTAAAAGTAATTATAGAAACATGTTATTTAACAAAAGAAGAAATAAAAAAAATGACTGAAATTTGTAATGAAACATTTGTTGAATTTATCAAAACGTCAACAGGTTTTGGAACAAGAGGTGCTTCTTTAGAAGATATTGATATTATTAACGAAAATAAAAATGATTTGTTAGAAATTAAAGCAAGTGGTGGTATTAAAGATTATCATCAAGTAGTAGAATATATAGAAAAAGGTGTTTCTAGAATAGGAACTAGTAGTGGAGTTGAAATTATGAATCACCACTGTGAGGAGGAACATGAATGAAATTATATGATGAATTAAAATGGAGAGGGCTCATCAAAGATGTAACAAGTCCTGAATTAGAAGAAAAATTAAATAATGGTGGAATGACTTTTTATATAGGAACAGATCCTACAGCTGATTCCTTACATATTGGTCATTTATCTAGTTTTTTAATTTCTAAAAGACTTGCGAATGCAGGACATCATCCTATTTTATTGATTGGTGGAGCAACAGGAAGAATAGGGGATCCTAGACCTACAACAGAACGTGAAATGAAAACTGTAGAAGAAGTAGAACACAATATTGAATGTTTAACAAAACAAGTAAAAGAACTATTTGGCTTTGAAGTAGTGAATAATTACGATTGGTCAAAAGATATCAATTTTATTGATTTTTTAAGAGATTATGGAAAATATTTTAATATCAATTATATGTTAGATAAGGATATTATCAGAAGAAGATTAGAAACAGGGATTACCTATACAGAATTTTCTTATATGATTATGCAAGCTTTAGATTTCTTACATTTATATGAAACAAAAAATTGTACATTACAAGTAGCTGGATCTGATCAATGGGGTAATATTACAGCTGGTGTAGATCTAATTAAGAAAAAACTTGGCAAAGAAGCTTATGCCTTTACAATGCCTTTAGTAACAGATTCTACAGGAAAAAAATTTGGAAAATCAGAAGGTAATGCTTTATGGCTAGATAAAACAAAAACATCAAGCTATGAAATATATCAATTTTTAATCAATGCTGAAGATGAAAAAGTGATTGATTATTTAAAAATATATACCTTCTTAACAAAAGAAGAAATCGAAGAAATTGAAAGACAACATAAAGAAAAACCAGAACTTCGTTCAGCACAAAAAGCTTTAGCAAAAGGCATTATTACTTTTTTACATGGAGAAGAAGAGTATTTGAAAGCTGTTCGAATTAGTGATGCTTTATTTAGTGGTAATGTAAAAGAATTGTCTTTAGAGGAAATTGAAGATGGATTTAAAGATGTTCCTAATTTTAAAATGGAGGAATTGCCTCTTATTGATGTTTTAGTGAATAATCATATTGCTTCTAGTAAAAGAGAAGCTAGAGAGTTTATTCAAGCAGGATCTATTAGTATGAATGGTGAAAAAATGTTGGAAGAAAATCAGATGATAACAAGAGAATTAGCTATTGAAAATAAAGTTGTTGTAATTAGAAGAGGAAAGAAAAAATACTATCTTGGTTTATTTGATTGAAATAATTATAAAAATATGTTATTTTTATGATAGGGAGCGTTGATTATGAAGAAAATATTATTTTTGATGTGTTGTATTCCATTCTTTATTTCTTTAATTGGTTGTGAATCTAAAAAGGATACTACGAAAGATGAAAATAAGGTTGATCAAAAGGATCAAGCAGTTATTATTGAGGATCAGACAATTGGTGATTTAAGCTTTGAATCCTTTAATATTGTAACAGATGAGAATAATGTTACTCACATTTATTTTGAAGTAATCAATAATGGAGCAACACCTTCTAATATTTCTATAGTGACTTTTTCTCTTTTTTTTTAAAAAGGCGTTGTATTAACATTAACATAAAACGTTGTTTCACCAATTGATTCAGGTGATTTTAGAACTATAGAAACACAAGTAGATGTTGATTTAAGTAATGTTGATTCCGTAGTATATTCTGTAGAATAAAAATAGAAGAAATAATTTCTTCTATTTTTGTTGTATTATGATGAATTTATTTTTTCCACTTCTTTTACTTTCATATAACGCTTCATCTGCTTTTTCAAATAAAGAAATCCTATATTTTTCTATTTCCTGTTGATTTTTCATTTCTTTTTCTTCATTTGTAATATAAGCACCTAAACTTACTGTAATATTTCCTATTTCAAAATCTTTATAGTAAATACAAATTTTTTTAACTTGATCAATAATATTTTTTAAAATTTTTTGTATTTTTTCTTTTTGATTTGTTTTTAAAACAATCATAAATTCATCTCCACCATATCTGCCAACAAATCCGAAATTTTTTACATTTTGTTTTAAGATATTAGCCACTTCTTTTAAAATGATGTCCCCACCAGTATGAGTATAAGTGTCATTAATCTTTTTGAAATCATCAATGTCACATAGAACTAAAGTAAAAAAGGGGATATTAATGATACAATATTCTAATTTTTTTATAATTGTTCTAGTATTATATAAATGAGTAATTTTATCTATTTTACTTAGATGTTCATAATATTTTAAATGACTAATATTTTGGATTATTTTAATTTCGTAATAATGATTATTTGGTAGAAAATATTGATTGTTGATCACTTTATAAAACTTCTTATTTTTGCTATCATATAATTCTATAGATCGATTTTTTTTATTATAGTGATAGTTACATTGCTTTAATAAGATTTCTATTTTTGAAATCGTGATTGGATTTTTAGGAAAAATAACATTATTTTGTGAATCCTTAATAAAAAATAAAATACCAACTAAATTTAGTGAATGTTCCATTAATTGAATCATATTTTCTGTTGTATCATATTTCATAAAATTCCTTCTTTCTATAAAAAAATCTCTATAAAATTCTAGTTTTGTCGAAAATCTCTCATTTTTTTTTAAATGTGATATAGTGAATATGGTGACAGATATGAAAACAAATATAGTATATTCTAATAATCAATTGTTAGTAAATTTAGAAGGAGATATAGCTATAAAAGATTGTGAAAATTTGAAGCAAAAAATTTATGGTATTGTGAATGAATATGGTATTTCAGATGTAGTTTTTGATGTAAAAAATAGCAATATAGAAGAAAAATTATTACAAGAATTACAAACAGATTTTATCCATGTTATTATTCATAGGTAAGTTGCATCCTAATATGGAAAGTGTTACAATAAAACAGGAGGTATAATATGAAAGAATTATTCACAAGTTTTTTTAGAATATCAGTTTTTACTTCAATTATATTTATGATATTTGGACTGCTTTTATTCTTTAATCCTGAAGGAGTTATTGTAACTATTTCTTGTATTATAGGAGCATTCTTAATTATGATTGGTGTATCTGGTATTATTATGTACTTTAAAGATAGAATTTATTTTAGAAGTTACTTAATTACTGGTTTATTTTCTTTAATATTCGGAATTATTTTAATTATGAATACTAATATTATAGCCACAATTATTCCAATTATGATTGGAATTTGTATGATTGGCTTAGGAATAAAAAAATTTGATTTATCATTAAATTTTAAAGATAATCAAGTAGAAGGTTGGTTCTTAATGTTAATTATGGCAATCGTTACTTTTATTTTTGGAATTGTTTTAGTTCTAAATCCCCTTCAAGGAGCTTTCTTAGCTACAAAAGTTGTAGGACTTATCATCGTAATATATTCTGTGATGGATATTATTGATAGTGTTGTTTTAAAGAAAAATATTCAAAAAATCCATAAAATTATTGAACAATAATTGACTTCATACTTATATATTGTTATGATATAGAGTATCTGAGGCGGTAGTAGTATGGAAAATAAATTAAGTGTAGAATCTCAAATATATTTTTTAAATCAAATTAAACAATTAAAAAATGAAAGTGATGATTTAATTGGATATATTGATTCTAAAGAACAAGAAATTGAAGATTTGGATCGTTCTATTGAGCACTTTGAATTTTTAAAACAGTTTGATGAACTAGAAAAAGATTCTGATGCTTCTGAAGAAAATAAAAAATCTAGAATTCAGATTAACACAAAAAAAATAATAGGGCTAATAAGTCGTCAAGTTTTAATTGAACCTGAAGAGGCAGAAGAAGAATTTAAAAAGAGTAATACATACGAAAGACTTAAAGATGTAGAAACAGGTTTGTGGAGTAAAGGTGTAGTTGCTATTTTTTTAGAGTATTTAGAGGAAAGACGTAGACATTTACTAGAAACTGTTAGACAATCAAAAGAATTTTTGGAGTTAGCGAATGCGAATACAGAAAAATCTTTAACTTTATTAAAAGAAGAAAATATTGATATTATGGGTGAAAATACTCGTTCTAAAAAATAAATAGATGTTAAGTCTATTTATTTTTTTGTAAACAAATCATTAAAAATAATAATATTTTTTATTTTTTGGTATAATAAAAATAGGTGATAATATGTTAAAATTTACAAAAGGTTTTGTACCTAATAATCAAACAAAAATAGCTACAAATTATATTAAGATGACTCCTATTGATAGAATTAATATAATTCATGAACGACAAAAAGGAATTACAAACTTAGAAGAAAAGAAAAAAATAGAAACAGTAGAGAATAAAGATATTTATAGAGATCGTATTAATGCTTTAAGAAATATAAAAAAAGACTAGTTCACTAGTCTATATAAATTAAATGAGGGATGATTAAATAAACGAAAATTAATTTCTGCCACACCAAGTCCTCCTGAAATATATAGTTCACTATTATTTAAAGTATAATGGCTATCATAATATTTTTGAGAACCTTTCCACTTTAATATGGCTCCAATTCCAGGAATTCGAATTTGACCATTATGACTGTGTCCTGCTAGAATTAAATTGAATTTGCTATAATCAATTTGATCGATAACATCTGGTTTATGTAGTAATAAAATAGAATAATTTGGTTTTACTTCAGAAGTTTCTATATAAGATAGAACTTCTTTTATTTTATCATTTTTATTATTATTGGTATTGATTCCAGCTATTAAAATATAATCTGTAGCATTAAAATAGATTGTTTCATATTGATCATTTAAATTAGTAAAACCACTACTTACTATTAAATGATCAAAATTTTCTTGATCATGATCACCCATTACAGCATATTTTCCAATATTCACATCAATTTTTTTTAAAATTTCAATGATTTTGTTTTCTTCTTCAGAAGATAATTGAGTATCTTTATCAATAAGATCACCTGTAAAAACTAAGATGTCTGGTTTGGTTAGATTAATTTGTTTTACTAAATTTTCTAATTCTTTTTCGTGAATAGTTCTTCCATAATGAATATCTGAAATATGAACAATTTTTAAACCATAGATATCTTTGGATAAACTTTCATAATGAATTGCTTGTTCTTTTACATTTAAGCCACTAGTTCCAATATAATGACTATAGACTAAAATAATAGAGGCAATTAAAATTAAAGAGATACAAAAAAGAATTAATTTTTTAAAGAAATGATTCATACTATCACCAAATTTATTTTATCATATTATAAAAAAAAAGGCATTGCCTTTATGAGAAAAATAATGCTAAAACTTGAATTGCCATCAAAATACCATTGTGGAAAAAATGAAATCCCATTGATACAAAAATGTTATCTGTTTTATATAACATATAGGCAAAAGCAAATCCTAGAGAACAATAAGGAATTAAATATAATAAATCTGATATATTTTGAACATTTCCTATTACATGTAACCCTCCAAATACAAGACCTGAGATTAAGATAAATAAATAATTTCTTCCAAAAATGTTACATATTCCTTGTCTAAACACTAATTCCTCTACTATTGGTGCGAAACATACAGCAGATAAGTAAATATAAAGTGGACTTATTTGAAATAAAGATCGAATAGTAGATTCGTTTCCAGCAACGTTATTTCCTAGTATGAAAATAATGAAAGCGTTACTGATATACATAATGCCTAATCCAATTAAGTATACCTTAAAATATTTTGAGTAATATTCTTTATGATGAAGTAGAATATTATGAAAATCTTTTTTTAATTTTTGATTTAAAAGTAATATGATAATAGATATCATTAATAATTCATAGACAATCATATAAAATACTTTTATGGTATTTGACATGGTATTAATGTTGATACCAGCAATTTGTAATGGAAGTGCTTCTAGTGCAGATAAAATGAAGTAAGTAGCAACTACTAAAATTCCTGTTATTAGTTTCTTATAATCATAGTTTAATATTTTTTCAATCACTTGTATCATCTCCATTTTAAATTATAACATGAATTATCTGTTTCTTACATGAAAAGTTATTTTTTTCTCTAGAAAACATAGTAGAAATGTCTACTTATTTTTGATATAATGAAGACGGTGATAATATGTTTGAAAATTTAGGAGATAGATTACAAAATGCAATTAATAAAATAAAAGGTTATGGAAAAATAACAGAAGAAAATATTAGTGAAATCACAAGAGAAATTCGTTTGGCTTTATTAGAGGCAGATGTTAATTATGTGGTTGTAAAAGAATTTATTAATCATGTAAAGGAAAAAGCTTTAGGAGAAGAAGTATCAAAATCTTTAAAACCAGGAGAAGTTTTTGTAAAGATTGTAAAAGATGAGTTAGTAGAATTATTAGGTGGCGAAAAACAAGATTTATATACAAGTGGAAATCCTTCTATTTTAATGATGGTAGGTTTACAAGGTAGTGGTAAAACAACTTCTACAGGGAAATTAGCAAATATGCTACGTAAAAAGTATAAAAAAAATCCTTTATTAGTAGCTTGTGATGTATATAGACCAGCTGCTATTGATCAATTAAAACAACTAGGTCGTGAGTTAAATATTGAAGTATATAGTGAAGAAAGCAAAAATCCAGTTGAAATTGCTTATCATGCAGTAGAGTTTGCTAAAGAGAACCATTATGATTATGTATTAATTGATACAGCAGGTAGACTACAAATAGATGAACAATTAATGCAAGAATTAGAGTGTATGAATGATACTGTAAAACCAAATGAGATTTTATTAGTAATTGACAGTATGATGGGACAGGATGCTATTAATGTTATTGAAGGATTTAATAGTAAACTACCATTAACAGGTGCAATTTTAACAAAGTTAGATGGTGATACAAGAGGTGGAGCCGCTTTATCTATTCGTCATTTAACAAATATTCCAATTAAATTTATTGGTGTTAGTGAAAAATTAGATGGGTTAGAAGAATTTTATCCAGAACGTATGGCTACTCGTATTTTAGGTATGGGTGACATTATGACAATGTTAGAAAAAGCAGAGTCTGTGATGGATGAAGAAGTTGCTATGAAAACAGCTAAAAAGATGCAAAAGGGTACTTTTGATTTAGATGATTTTTTAGCACAAATGCAACAAATTAAGAAACTAGGACCCCTAGAAAATTTAATTAAAATGATTCCTGGTGCTAAAAAAATGGGACTTAATAATGTTAAGATTAATCCTAAAGATATGGCTCATGTTGAAGCAATTATTCAATCGATGACACCAGAGGAAAGACAAAATCCAAATATTCTAAAAGCTAGTAGAAAACAAAGAATAGCAAAGGGTAGTGGAAGAAGTGTTGAGGAAGTAAATAGACTTTTAAAACAATTTGAAGAAATGAAAAAGATGATGAAAATGATGCAAAATGGGAATTTTAAAATGCCATTTTAGATAATTTAAAAAACTATAAACAAATATCATATTCAAAAGAAACCTTACCTCATAGTATAAACTAGGTAAGGGGGAATTAAAATGTTTAGAAATAATTGTTGTTGTGGCTCAAGACAAAATATGGGAATGTTTAATAATGGTTTTATGACAGCTCAACCTATGATGGAACAACAAGTTATTGAACCAACAATTACAAAGTGTGTTGAACAAGAATTCTATCATGAAGTACCACATGTTTGTCCTATTCATACTCATACAATTAATAAACATATTTACAAACATACTTATACTCCACAATATTCTTGTAGTGAGGAATGTCAAGTTGAAAATATCGATTGTGGAAAATGTTCTGGATTTATGCAATAAAAAGGTAAAAATTTTACCTTTTTATTTTGGAAATATGTCTAGTTGTTTGTCATTGGAATTTGTTAATTGGGTATTATAATTAGTAAATAAAATTGACGAATACGTAAACTTTGTATATACTATAAATAAGTGGAGATGATTAGTATGGAACATGAAGATGGTGTAATTATTATTACTCAAGATGGAGAAGAAATAGTATGTAATAGAGATGATATAAATACTCATCATTGGTGTTGTTTTTCTGAGATAGAAAACAAGTTAAATTTAGATTCGAATGGTGGAAATGATGCAATGGAGCATGCTTGGTATTTGGCGAGAAAAGGTATCATTTCATTTCAAGTCGTAAAAAATCAGCCCAATCTTATTGTATCACCTGAAGTCGATATGGTATCACCTGTTCAATTTGAAAAAATGCATGAAGTTGTAAAAAATTTTAGTGATGAAGATGAATTTGGAGTCGAGCTAGTTTCAAACAATGAGCATAGACCAATTATAATAAACGATAGTGATGTATTTGGATTCGATGAATTAAATGAAATATTTCATTTAGATGATTTAGAAAAACATAAAACAAGATAAGTTTATCTAAATATAAATACATTTACACTAAAAAAGGACTTAAGCCTTTTTTTCTTTATTGTTAATTGATATAATGATACTAGATAGTAGGTGTTGTATGAAGAAAATAGGCATGATAACTTTTTTTGGATATTTATGTTCTCTTTTATTAGAAATGTTAATTTTTTTGATTTTTCCAGAAGCAGATTCTCTTTTTAACGGTAATCTTATTATGAATCTGGTATTATTTTTTGTACTTCCAGTTTTTCTTTTTTTACCATTTTATTCATTTATAATGTGGATATTTTTAGGCAATTTTTATGGTAGAAAAAAAGAACCATTAAAAATAGATTTCTTAAAAGAAAAAGATTATTATAGAGAAATTATAACACAATATTCTTCTCTTGAATTAAGTTATATTGATGACTATAAAATTGATTATAAAAAAGATTTAGTGGCAACTTTATTATCCTTACAATTAAAGAAAAAAATAAATATCCAAGGTGATGATATTAAAATAATTGACGATTCTTCTTTTTCATTAAGAAAGATTGAAGAGTACATATTAAGTAATATTAAATTTGGTAAATTATTGATAAATGGTCAAACATTAAAACAAAAACTTATCGAAGATGCTATTAAAGATAACCTTATTAGAAAAGAACAATTTAAAGATTATTCTAAAAAAGTCTTTTCACTTGGTATTTTTATTGTAATTATGTATTATTGGTATAAGTATAGAGAAATGATTCCTGTTAATAATATATTGTTTGATTTAATATATTGCTTCGTTGATTATTTAGGAAAACCTATTTTAATAGGTTGTACTGGATTTTTAATAGGATTTATCATCAGCAAAAAAAATTCTTATATCAGAACTGAAAAAGGTTACGAGATTCATACTAAATTAGAAGGATTAAAATACTTTTTAAAGGATTTTGGTAATATGTCCCATAAGGAAAAGGAAGAATTACCACTATGGGAAGATTACCTAACATATTCTGTATTATTTGGTATGAATAAGAATATTGTTGCTGATATGGAAAAATATATAGAAATTAATAAATAATATAAAATAGTGATTTTAAAAGAAATATGATATAATGAAATATATGAGTTATAAGAATAGAGGAAGATATGAAGAATATAATAAGAGAAGTTACATTTTTTTGTATAATGATGATAATATGTCCATCATTAACTCAAGCAATAACTTTAAAAGAATATGAAGATCAGGTAGCAAAATATACAGCAGAGTTACAAGATAAACAAAATCAAATTGCAACTAGTGAGGAAGAAATTTCTAAGATAAAGGAAACCATTAGTAGTATTAAAAAGCAAATTAATGAAGTTGGTGTACAGATGAATCAACTAGAAGCTGAAATTACTAATAGTAGTATTCAGATTAGCCAAAAACAAGAACAAATTAAAAAAATTATGAATTATTATCAAGTATCTAGTAGTAGTAATTCTTATATGGAATATGTTTTTGGAGCGGATAGTATTACCGATATGATTTATCGATTTGCTGTTTCTGAACAACTTGCTTCTTACAACGATAGAACAATTAAAGAATTAAATGACCTAATTGAAAAAAATCAAAAGAAAAAGAATGAATTAAATGCAAAACAAGCAGAATTAGGTAAATTAAATTCACAACTATATGAGGAACAAACAAAAATAGAATCTGGTATTAGTGAAATTGAAGGAACTTTGCCATCTACAACAAGTCAAATTGCTTTTTATCAAAAAAAGGTAGACTATTATAAAGCAAGAGGATGTAAATCAAATGATGTCATAGGCGTAACTTGTGACGTTTCAAGCAGTATAGCAATCATAGGACCAAATGGATTTCGATTCCCAGTAAATGGTGGAAGAATTACTCAAAACTATGGAAATAACGGACATAAGGGAGCTGATATAGGAAAATCATGTGGTGCACCTATCTATGCAGTCGCACCAGGAAAAGTTTATTATGTTGGAAATGATTTAGATAAATATGGTGCTAATATGGTATTAATCGTTCATAATGTTAATGGAAAATTAGTATTCTCTCAATATGCTCACTTAAGTGGATACAATGTATCTGTAAATGAAATTGTAGATACGGATACTGTAATTGGATATATGGGAAATACAGGTTATTCATTTGGATGTCACTTACATTTAGAAATGTCTGAAAATGTTGGATGGGGATATGTAGGTGGTACATCGAACGGTTTCTATTCAAAATATGTTAAAAATATTATTAGTCCATTTAAATATGTACCAAGACCTTAAAGATAGAAATGGAGTTTATATGAATAAAGAACAATTAAGAAATCAATATTATGAATCAATTGACCAAGTCATTGATTTACAAATAAAAATAGAAGAATTCACCCAAAAGTGGTTAGATGGTGAATATAATACAAAATACATAAATGAAGTGTTAGAAAAGGCTAATCATAAATTAGATATATTGAAAGCACAAAGTAATGAATACTATAAGAAATATATGATGGAATTAGAAAGAGAACACAATCTAAAGAGTGCGAAAAATACAATTCGCTTTCAATTAGGATTAAAGCCAGATGAGATTATTATAACAGGTGGTGTTGCTTCGAAAAATCCTTCAGAAACACATTTAATAGGTAGAGAAAAATCAAAAGAAGAATTGATTGAAGAAAAAGAGGAAGCCTTTGCTTCTGTTAGACAAATGGTTGCTACAAAACAAATTTCACTCGCACAAGCATCTAGTCTAAAGTCTCAAGTAGAATTAGTTTACAATTCAAAATTACAAGAATTTAGTAGTAAACAAAAATAATTTCTTTACTAGAAACCTAAAATATTGTAAAATAGTATTTGATTTGGGAGGAGTTATCATGGGAAGAGCTTATGAAGTAAGAAAAGCAAGTATTCAAAAAACTGGTGCTGCACGTGGGAAAATTTATACGATGTATGCAAAAGAAATTTATCAAGCTGCTAAAAATGGAGGAACAGAAGTAGCTAGTAACGCAACTTTAAAAAGATTATTAGATAGAGCAAAAAAAGAACAAGTTCCAAATGATATTATCAAAAGAGCAATTGATAAAGTAAATAGTGGTGCTGATGAAACTTATACAAGCGCAACTTATGAAATATTTGGACCAGCAGGATCTACATTGATTGTAGAATGTTTAACAGATAATTTAAATAGAAGTGTTAGTGATTTAAGAGCTGTAGTTAATAAATGTCATATTAAAATGGGATCAATTGGTAGTGTATCATTTAATTATGATCATTTATGTGTTATTAGTTTTAAAGGATTAGATGAAGAACAAGTAATGGATACTTTAATTGAAAATGATGTAGATATCATTGATATGGAAGAAGATAACGATGAAATAGTTATTTATGGTAATCCTCAAGATTCTTATCAAATAAAAGAAGCGATTACAAAAAAATTGCCAGATGTGGAATTTAATATGGATGAAATAACATATATTCCAAAAGAAAAAATAACATTAGAAGGAGAAAATAAAGAATTATTTGAAAGAACTCTTAGAATGTTAGATGAAGTAGAAGATGTACAAAACGTATATCATAATGTAGAATTATAAATCAATGCGATGACTAGGTGTGGAATCCTAAGAGCAATATAAATATGAGCTGATTCTTTTAGAATAAGTAAGGTGGAACCGCGATTTAAATCGTCCTTACATTTTAAAGGAGTCTTTTTCTTTAAAGAGGTGAAATATGAACGTATTAATATTAACTTCATCGAGAGATGAAATTGATGATTATTATAAAAGTATTGCTAGAAGTATATCTAGGTTTTTGGCTACCAATGATTGTAATTTAGTTTTTGGTGGATGTTCTACTTCTATGATGGGAATTTGTTATCAGGAATTTGTAAAACAAGGTAGAGAAATTTATTCATTTACAACTTCAAAATATATTGATGATTTAGAAAATTTAAGAAAAAGTAAAAATTTTATTTGTGATACAACTTTTGAATTAAAAAGAAATATGTTTTTAAATAGTGATTTTATTGTATGTTTACCTGGAGGAGTAGGAACTTATTCAGAGCTTTTATGTTACATAGAAGAAAAAAGATCCAATGATAATGATAAACCAATTATCATTTATGATGAAAATGAATTTTATACTCCAGTTATCAAAATTTTAAAGGAACTTGTTCAAGAAAAATTTGTAGATGCTAATATTTTTGATATGTTTTCTATAGTTAGGAACAAAAATGAATTAGAAAATAAATTTTATGAAATAAAAGGGAGAGTGAAATAATGGAACAATTAACAATGGAAAAATTAGTAAATTTATGTAAACAATATGGATTTATTTTTAGTGGTAGTGAAATTTATGGTGGTTTAGCGAATACTTGGGATTATGGTCCACTAGGAGTAGAACTAAAAAATAATGTAAAAAAAGCTTGGATGAAACGTTTTATTCAAGAAAATAGATATAATGTTGGAATGGATAGTGCGATTTTAATGAATCCAAAAACTTGGGAAGCAAGTGGTCATTTATCAACTTTTTCTGATCCTTTAATTGATTGTAAAGAATGTAAATCTAGATTTAGAGCAGATAAATTAATTGAAGACTTTACAAATGGAGAAGAAACTGGTGATGGTTGGTCTAATGAAAAATTAATTGATTACATCAAAGAACATAATATTGTTTGTCCAAAATGTGGAAAAATGAATTACACAGATATTCGTCAATTTAACTTAATGTTTAAAACATTCCAAGGAGTTACAGAAGATGCGAAAAGTACGATTTATTTAAGACCTGAAACAGCTCAAGGAATTTTTGTGAATTTTAAAAATGTAGAACGTTCTATGAGATTAAAACTTCCATTTGGAATAGGACAAATAGGAAAAAGTTTTCGTAATGAAATTACACCAGGTAACTTTACTTTTAGAACCCGTGAATTTGAGCAAATGGAATTAGAATTTTTTTGTAAGCCTGGAACAGAATTAGAATGGTTTAACTATTGGAAAAACTATGCTTATAAATGGTTACTTGATTTAGGAATGAAACAAGAAAATATTAGAATGAGAGATCATGAAAAAGAAGAACTTTGTTTTTATAGTAATGCTACAACAGATTTTGAGTTTAAATTTCCATTTGGCTGGGGTGAACTTTGGGGAGTAGCTAGTAGAACCAATTATGACTTATCCAGACATATGGAAGTTTCTAAAGAAAATTTAGAATATTTAGATCCTGAAACAAACGAAAAATATATTCCTTATGTAATTGAACCAAGTTTAGGATGTGATCGTATGGTATTAGCAGTTTTATGTAATGCTTACTATGCAGAACATTTAGAAAATGGTGATATTAGAGAAGTTATGCAATTTCATCCTGCTTTAGCGCCTTATAAAGTAGCTATACTTCCTTTAATTAAGAAATTTCATAGTGAAAAAGCTATGGAGGTTTATCAAAATTTAAGTAAATATTTTATGATTTCTTATGATGAATCAGGAAATATTGGAAAAAGATATCGTAGACAAGATATCATGGGAACTCCATTTTGTATTACAATTGATGATGAAACTTTGAATCATGGTACTGTAACAGTAAGAGATCGTGATACTATGGAACAAGTTACTTTAAAATTAGAAGAAGTAAAAGATTATATTGAAAAGAAGATGGAGATATAATGGATATTGTATATTTAGGAAGAATTCTAGTTTGCTTTATCCTAAGTTTCTTTATTGGATTAGAACGTCAGTGGCATAGAAGGATAACAGGACTTAGAACAAACGTTTTAGTATGTTTAGGTTCATTCTTATTCACTTATATTGCTGTTTGTTTAAATATTACTTCTGATTCTACTAGAATTGCAGCCCAAGTAGTATCTGGAATTGGTTTCTTAGGTGCTGGAGTGATTTTAAAAGATGGTGGCCAAGTTACAGGACTAAATACAGCAGCTACTTTATGGTGTAATGCTGCAATTGGTGTTTTATGTGCTTACGGATTATTAGAAGAAGCCATTGTAGGAACAGCATTTATTTTAATTTCCAATATTTTACTTCGAAAATTAAATATCAAAATGTTAGATAGAGATATTCAAAATAATGATAATTATATTATTACATTAGTTTGTAAAGAAAAATTTGGATTACAGTATCGAAAAGAAATTACGAATTGGATTGAAAAAAATAATTTACTTTTGAAAGAGATTAGCTGTTATGATATAGAAGAAGGAAAACTAAAAATAAAAACCTATTTATCTGCTCATAATGTTAATGAGGTACAAAAAGTTATTCATCATTTTAGTATGGATAGCAATATAGTTTCTGTTTCCTTTAAAGTACCTTCAGAAGAATTTAAGAAAGCTGTAGAAACAGATGAAGTATAGTTTTATAAGAAATAACATTTTCTATGAAAAACCAGAAAAAGTTATTTCTTTTTTTTAACTTCTATGATAAAATTAATGTAGTTAATGTAAAGTATCAAACTAGAGGAGGAATAAAAGTGGGACTATTAAAGAAAATATTATCCAATGATGAAGATGTTTTTTCAGAAAACATAACAGGTGATGAATATTATGATTTAAAACCAGAAGAAGCTTTGAAAGAGAATGATGGTTCTACAAAAATGATTTTATTAGAACCAAGAGCTTATTCAGAAGCGCAACAAATAGCGGATCATTTGAAAATGCGTAATACTGTTGTTGTAAATTTAAAAAGAGTGACTTCTGACCAAGCAAAAAGAATTATAGATTTTTTAGCTGGTACGATTTATGCAATAGGTGGAGATTTACAAAAAATAGGTGGAGGAATTTTCTTATGTACTCCAAATAATATTAATATACAAGGAAAGATTACAGAAGAAACTGAGGGAAAAGACATTCACGACAATGATGACATCAATATTGAGTGGTAATTTATGAGGTGAAGAGTATGGAAAAGTTTAATCGTACGATACGTGGCTATGATCCAGATGAAGTAAATCGTTTTTTAGATAAAGTAATTAGCCAAGTAGAAGTCATGGTTAATGAAATGAAGGAAAAAGATGCTCGTATTGCCAAATTAGAAAGTTATGAAATTGAAAATCAAAATTTAAAAGAAAAAATTGCTCAATATGAAAGAATGGAAGGGACTGTTAATAAAGCTATTGTTATGGCAGAAAAAACAGGTGATCAGATTAAATCTAGTGCTCGTGATGAAGCAGAAGCAATTTTGGAAAATGCTAAAAATAATGCTAATAGGATTATTAATGAAGCTTTAATGAGAGCAGAGAAGACAGAAAATGAAGCAAAGTTATTAAAAAGAAACGTTGTTATATTTAAGAAAAGAGTAAAAGATATTGTAGAAGCTCAATTAGAAGTTGTAAATGAAATGGATGAGATAGAATTATAATAATATAGTTTGTAATAGGCAAAATAACGCGTTTGCCGATAGCAAACGGGGGGG
>URDT01000009.1 GCA_900546745.1 uncultured Mycoplasmatota bacterium
CAAACACTATCAAGAAAATAAGGTGTGGACTACCAATAAAAATACTTATCATTGGTGATAGCTTAGCAGAACCAGCAGGTACAGGCATTAAATGGACGCAAATGTTATTTGATAGTTCTTATAAAAGTTTTGGGTATAACTTAAAAGAAAATTTTAATATAAACTCAAGTGTTGAGAATATCGCAGTTGGTGGACAAACTATAAAATTATTATTATCACAATTTGCATTGGAAAGAGAAGTCATTTTAAAAGGTAGTTATTATAATCAAGTCATAATGGGTGATTATAAAAGCACATCTCCTAGACTTTCAGAAAACTATGATTTAATTATTTGTAGCATAGGTGCAAATGGAGGGCATGAAAGAGTTGCATATCTTGAAAACTTAATTAAAACAATAAGAAATATGGGAATAGAATTAATTTTAACAACTTCAAATCCTAATACTTCAACATCTTCTGATAGTGATTATTTAGAAATAGAGTATTTAAAACTTTCAAAAATGTATGATTTTGAAATAGCAAATACAAATAAATATTTTAAAGAAAGTGGTAAAAACATTAGTGATTTATTATCCGACACTATACATTCAAATGAAGAAGGTCATAAATTATATGCTAAATGTTTTTATGATATATTTAATAAATGTTTAAATTCTAAAAATTACAAAAAAAACGGAATGTATAATAATAATAGAGTATGTAATTATTCAAGCCATGAACCGTTTACAAACAATATGCCTTTTGGTTTTGAGATACAATATCCGTTGAAACATAATGGAAGTGAAATAACAGATACAAATAATGCTAAATGTAACCCTTTCTATCATAGATATTTTAACGATAATAATTTTAAATTTATACATTTAAGTGTTGGACAATATGTAGATTTTTACCATGATAGTGCTTATGGTTTTGATATAATATATTTTGAAAATAGCAAATGCAACGGAAAAGTACAGGTTAAAATTCAAAACGGAAATCAAAATTTAGGTGAGCCTATAAAAATAGGGAATGGAGTTCCATATTGGAGAGGTCATGTTATTGACGGAATTAGCCCAGGATTTTATTATGGCTACGAGAAATGTAATTCCACAATTAGATTAGAGTGTATCGAGGGTGAAGTCAATATACAAGGTGTTTTATGGTTAGTGCCATTTGATAAATATATATTAGATTATAAAAAAATCGGGACTTGGTTTGAAGCAAATCCTTTGGAATTATTTGAAACTGTTAACACTAATACTGACGGTGATAAAATAGAAATAGATGTAAATTTATTAAATAATGAGTATTTATCTATTAACTTTATTGAAAATAACGCAGGTGGTAAAATAGATGTTTACTTAGACGGTATTTTAAATAAAACAATAAATACTTATAACTCAAATAGTACAGAATATTTTATAAAAAATTTAAAATTAGAGCCTTCTATTGGTAAACATAAAATACAATTAATACTAAACGGTGCTGATAGTTCTGCGATTCAATTCGATAAAAGTCAAAATAAAAATAGATTTATGTTAAGTGATGTTAGAATTGTTAGTGGAAACATTAAAATTTAATGAACATTTGATAAATATTACTCACACAAGGAGGACGATAAATGTATATAGGACAAGCAAAAGTAAAACTCTTTCACGATTCGTCATGTAAGAAAGAATTAAAGAAAGATATATCTGGTAAATATTTTATAGATGTTAGAGTTATATCTGGTCAACCTACTCATACATTAACAAAAAGAATATACGCTAAGAATTTAGGCACTCACAAGGCGTATAACGTTAATTTAGTAGGAAGTAATCAAAATATATCTATACAAAAAGAAACGCTTAGAAGCAATGAGAAGTGCTATATAGACATATCTGCTGAAATACCTAAAGGCGATAAAGGTATAAGAACATTTCTAACTAAATTGGAGTATACACAATTACCATGATAAGTATAGGTAAATTAGCGACTAATAAGTGTGCAACTCTTCAAGGATTAAAGTACGGAGCTATAAGTCAGAACGATTATGGCTCTGATATTCAAATAGACGTTAATAACATACAGAGTGATCTAAACTCTTTTGACTATAATAGAACGCTAAATAACGATAACTGCTTCGCCTTAAAGTTTAAATCGTTAGAAAATCCTATAGCAAACTTTGTATTAAAAGCTAAAGTATGTAGATTTGTACCTTATAAGACTTACAGTAATACAATAAAAGTGATAAAGAAATACGAAAATAAGATAAAGGGGTGATAATTTGGCTAAACAAATTATAGTAACTCAAAACGATTATGGTATAGAATTAGAAACACAATTCGTAGATGATAAAAAGAAGCCTTTAGACATAACAGATTATGATGTAAGGGTTAAGATTATATATGACGATAAAACGATAGACACTATATTAGCAGGGCATAAAGATAGTGTTAATGGTATTGCTTATATCGTTCTTGAAAAAGAACATTTAATAAATGCAGGATTACATACTAGTGTATGGAGTGTTGTTGATGAAGATGAACATGTAACTGCACAAGAAAACGTTTATTACTTCGTAAAAGACGTAGAAGGAAGTGAAGATGATACTCCTACTACTGATTTACCTATAATCTCTGATGACGTACTTAATAAGTTTAACGATATTGATAACAATTTATTTGAACTTACTGAACAAGTAAATGTGGTTAAAGAACAATTGGATAATTTAGATAAAAAAGAAAATAAATATTTTCAACTTGCACCATTACCAAGCGGTGGAGATGATACTGAAACAATACAAAATTTAATTGGCAGTAATAAAACAATTTTATTACCATTTGGAGCAACATATAAACTTAATTCCATTAATATAAATAATATTTCAAATCTAACAATTATTGGAAACAACTCTAAGTTTTTAAAAAATAATGGAAATGGCGCAATGATAAATATAAGTGAATGTTCTTTTGTAACAATTAAAAATTTAGAAATGGATTATAGTTTAACATTAACAAGTCCAACAAACGAAGATTCTTGTATAACTGTAAATAATTATTCTTATATAGAAATTAATTCTTGTAAATTTGTTAATTTTAAAAATGTTGCAATAAATTTAAAAACAGCAAAAGATAGTTTTGGAAATAATGGAGGTACAACTTCTACACCTTGTTTAATAGAAAAATGTAAGTTTTTAGATCAAGCTAATTTGTCTACTAATACTTACGCAACTTCTATTTTATTAGGGGAAGATTCGGAATATTGCAAAATCTTATACAATGAATTTAGAAATGTTTGGTCTGCAATTAGAGGGTATGGTGCTAATTCATTAATTGATGGCAATACAATAATGGATTGTAGAGCTACATTTATACCAAGCAATGGCTTAATTTATTTACATAGTGATGACGGTGTAAACAGCGGTAAACATATTATTTCTAATAACATGATTAATCATAATGAAAAAGGTGCAACCGCTATTTATTGTGTAGGTAATTTAAATAGAGAAGAAAAAAGATTTACTATTATAAATAATAATATTTTAGTACATGGATTGTCAAATGATACTAACGGCTATGGGATAGGTGTAAATAATGCCGATGCTTCATTAATTAGCGGAAATTATATTAAAGTTAAACCTAATAATAAAGGTAACATATTAGTTGAAAATTCTTCAAATGTAATTGTAACTAACAATACATTACAAAACTCCGTAGGAATAAATGGAACAAATTCAACATTCCATGAAAATAATAATATTTTTATAAATACTGTAAAAGATGTGTTGTGTCTTGATAATTCAAGAATAATTGAAAAAACATATGTTGTCAGATTAAGATGGAATGGTGAAATAAGTTCAGAAACTAATTTAAAAGATATTACATGTGAAAAAAATGGAACTGGAACTCTTATTCTATCTCACAATTTTGGACATATTCGCTATGTTGTAAATGCTATTGTAGATGCTGACACAAGATTTGCAATTCCAGTTATAACAAGAACAGAAAACACTATAGAAGTAAGATGTTTTGATAATGACGGTGCGTTAACTGATAGAAGTGTAATGTTAACAATTCATACATCATAAAGAGATACTAACTCGTCAATCCTGCAAAACGGAAATTCATATGATACTTTAGGCAAAAGAATGAATAATTTTGATTCGCAATTTATAAAAACTACGAAATAACACAAAATGAGCGAGGGGTAACATTAACTTCCTCAACTTAACATAAGAGGTGATTAAATGAACGTAACAAATAATTTAAAACTTCCTCAATATACGGAAGAAGATATATTTGATTTGCAAGATATAAATAAAGCGTATGATAGTATAGATAAAGCTTATAAAGAAGTAATCGACTTCAAGAACGAAATACCTAAGACTAACGCTACTGCCGAAGTAATAGACGCTAGAGGTGGCAAAGGAACGTTAGGTGATAGATTAAATGCGTTTGATGAACAGTTGGAACATAATGCGGAGAAAATAAGTGTTTTAGATAATAACATATCAGATATAGGGACAAGTTACTCTAATTTTGAAAACTTTTCATCTATGGAAGATTATATAGTGTCTCAAATCGTAAACAATGGAGGGGCAAATCACGATAGAGGTACTGTTGTTATAGATATTCCTGCGGGTGTTTTTGAAATCAAGGATTTTGACATACTTTCTAAGTATGCACGAAGAACAGGTGGACTTAAGTTTAGAGGTAGAGGAAATAAAATAACTACGATAAAATTCAATCCTGATGGAAATGATAAGTATCTATTTAAAAATAACGATACTTGGTTGTCTCTAAGATTTGAAGGTATAACTTTTCAGGGAAATTTAAATAAAAATACTAATTTTATGTTGTCTGTCTCTAATGGAGGGGCACAAAATTATGTGTTTACGGATTGTTTCTTTACCAATTGGAATATAGGGATTGATTTAAAAGGAACTAATAACAATTCAGAATTTAGTTTTTATAGTTGTAACTTTAATGGTATTATAAAAAACTTTCTTTACTGTGGAAGTGATGTTGGAACGGGTGGAGATCAGTTTTTAAATTATAATTTCTTTGGATGTAACTATGAAGTTTCAGAAGGAAACTTTATAAATATGTATAGAGGTGGAAACGTAAATATTTGGGGTGGAAGTTTTATACATATTGATGGTGATAGTGAAAATGCTAGAGGGGGAACATTTTTTAATTTCCCATTAAATACTCACCCTTTTGGGGTTGAAAGATTATTAGTTATAGGTGCTAGATTTGAATTAAGAAACAGAAACTCAAAACTAATTCATTGTGAATGGAATAAAGGTAATGTATCTTTTATAAACTGCGACCTTGATTGCTACAATATGAACACAAACTCTAAAGATTGGGAGATTGCTACATTTACTGCATACGACACCCCTACAAATATAAAATTTGATAATTGCTCGTTGATGGGAAAAATTAGACTTAGATATAACCCCAACGCTCCTGGAGTAGTGACGGCAATAAATTTTGATAGTTGTAGGCACAGTTTAATTAATAATCCAGAAGATGTATTTGTATATGACCCTATTCCTTCAAGTGGATTCTACAACTTTGGTAAAAAACCAACTGTACATATAAGAAATTGTTACGAATGGCTTGATACAACATTAAATGCCACTACAAATGTAAGAGCGTTGACTAGTAAAAAAATACTATTTATTCATAATATAAATGGATCATTACCCCTTAGAGGTGGTTCTGAAACTGTTAAATTACCTTTAGGGAGTATTATAACTAAAGCAGTTTTATATAGTCCTAAAGGGGCAGTAACAAGTGGATACAACGCTAATTTTACCTTAAATAGTGGAGTTGAAGAAGTTGTTAATCTTGCAACTGCAACCGGTTTATATAGTGGGGGATTTGACGTTAAAGAAGATTTATTTTTAATATGCGATACAGATGATAAAAGAACTATAACTTTAACTGACAATGCAAGTGTAGACCAGACATCGGAGAAAAGTTTATGTTATATAGAATATATTTAAACTTAATATAAAATATAAGTTTTAACCGCAGTCTTAACAAATAATAGATTAAAAATACGAACCAAAACATATCAACTCATGTTTCATATTTTACTATTTATATTAAATTTTAAGCATATTCAACGACTTTAATTGAATATATATAAATAGTAATTGAAATGGGGGTAAAAAGAAATGATTATTGGAGTAGACTTAGGTAATTATGCAGTAAAAACTAGTGAAAATCTACACTTTTTAAGTAAAGTAATTGAAAGTAACGGCTTTTACGGTGAAAAGGAAATATGTTTTGAAGGAAAAAAGATAATAGTTGGCGAAGGAGAGTTCCAAACAGACTTTAACAAATCATTGAAAGAGAACACTTTGCCACTATTATTTAGTGCATTAGCATTAAGCCACCCGTGTGAAGAGTGCTTTGAAGTTGTGTTAGGACTTCCAATACAACAATACAAGAACAATAAACAAGAGCTTATAGATTATATTAAAGAAAATAGATGTAAACAAATAATTCATAAAGGACATACTAGAAATATAACTATATGTGATGTAACAGTAGCACCAGAAGGAGCTAGTGTTTATTATAACCTTCCTAAAGATATTAGACATAAAATAGACACTAAACAATTAGTTATAGTTGATATAGGTGGAAGAACTACTGATGTGTGCTTATTCAAGAATAAACAAATAAAGAAGTACAAGACAATACCTAGTGGTATATTGAACGTTTATTCAGACGTTGTTAATGTAGTTAATGAAGAATATACTACTAACCTACCATTAGAGGACGCAGAGGAAATAATAGAAAAAGAACTATTTATAAATGGTGAAACAAGAGATAGAGGATTTATAAAACAAATATTAAAATTACACTTTGATAGCATTTTTAAAGAGCTTCAATTAAACTTTGATATTAGTCAAGGTTATGTGCTTTTAACTGGTGGTGGTTCTAATATATTTAAAAAAGCTTTTAATAATAGACTTAACAATTTAATTATTAGCTCGGATTGCATATTTGATAACGTTAAAGGGTTTAAGAAGATTGGGGAAAAGTTATGGCGATAAAAAGGTGTTTAACAATAAGTTTTAAAGCTACTACAAAAGATTTAAAATTGTATGAACTATTAAATAGCATGGAAGATCGTTCAGCAGAGGTTAAAAAAGTTTTATATGATTTTTATTTTGGTGGAAAAACGCAAGATAACAAAACAAATAATTCAAATAATATTGATAAAATTTTAGATGATGAAGATGTTCCAGATGTTATGGATTTTTAATTATCACCATAAAAGTGTACTATTACCACACTCTTACGAATACACTAATAGTGTGGTAATAGTGTGGTATTAGGTAATAAAACCTCGGTTATTACTCGATTATATGCTCGGTAAGAGTAGTGGGGGAGTGTTCGGTTAATGTATGGTAGAAAAAGAGAAGAAGAATTAAAACAAAAAAGAATAACTGTACAAGTTAGTCAAAAAGAGAAAGAAATACTTTTAGAACTTGCAGAAAGAGAACATATGACAGTTGGAGCTTTTATAAGAAAGATTTGTATTTACGATAAGTATGATGAAATCTTTAGAGGTAATTATTAATGAATTGGAACGCATTTATGGTCGTGTTACCGATAAATATATTAATAATATGGGCAATAATTAAAGATATTAAAGAGATAATAAAAAGAGAAGAAAACGAGAGAATACGTGAAGCTAATTTACTAAGAGATACTATTCACATAGATGTGTCTGAAAAAGATTTAGAAATGTTAGATATGAATATAAGAAGAAGCGAGTTTAATACTCGTAATGAATATCTAAGGGGAACAATAAAAGAACTAAGTAAAGACGCTTAATAGCGTCTTTTATACTAAGGAGTGATATTATGAACTTTAAGCAACTACTTGATTTGACTTATAACATGATAGACGAAGTAGATGAAGATGAACAAATAGAGATAATAGTTAAAGGTGCTATTAACGAAGCATATAGAGATTTAGCAAAAATAGACAAGCGTATATCTACTGCTTATGTACCAGTAATAATGGGTGCGATAACGCTACCAGATAATTGTCTACAAGTCGTTTCTACTTCACCAGAGCTTACTAACGAAGATAAAATAGTTGGTAATTCTATAATAACTAATAAAAGTGGTATTGTTAAAATGGTGTATGCTACTTCTCCAGAAGAACTTATAGAAAATGAAGATGAACCAGACTTAAATATATTTCTACATGAAGCTTTATGCCTTTATGCTTGTTACAAATATATGCTTCATAGAAAGAAGGTAGAAGAATCAGAATACTTCTTAAATAGATATATTATGAAAATAAATAACTACGAACAAACACAAGCAGAAATGATTAGTTGTGTAAATGATAGCGTAGTTATAGATTATTAGGAGGTACTTTATGGCAGAAGCTTCATTCAAAATACCTAGTTTTCAAAGTGGTATTAACGAATATTACGCAGAAGGTTTAATAAAACAATATGAAAGTGTAAAGGCATATAACTGTGATATATCAGAAGGCTCTCTAAAGACGTTTAATGAGCCGTCAACAAAATATACCTTAGATAGTAATATCCACTCTCTAATGGCGTTCTATGATGTTTCAGACGCATATGTGCTTTGTGGTAAAGGTAAATCTTTATGCAAAACTGACGGAACAAAAATATACGATATATCTGGTGAAAAATTAGATACTCTTAATTTTGAATATAATGGTGAGCGTATAATGGTTGCTACGTCTAAAGAAGATACTCCTTTTTTACATTCCAAAAAGGAAACTAGAAAATTAAAAAACAGACGTAAAAAATATAATGATGAAGGAGAACACGTTGGGTACATAGACGCTGACGGTAAAGAACATAAAAACGAAAGCACTATAACCACTTATGCTCCTACTGGTGAGTTTATGGAACTTCATTATGATAGGCTTTGGATAGCAGGAAATAAGGACAACCCCGATAGAGTTTACTTCTCTACTGCTAACGTTAATGGTGCTGATATAGAGGACTTTACTGTTCCACTTGCAGAGGAAGAAGAAATAAATATGCACGGTGGTTTTCTTGATGTAAGAAGTTATGACGGTTCTAAGATCATTGCAATGAAAGTTATATTTAATAGCGTTGTGTTATTCAAGAATAAAAGTGCTTATAAGATATATGGTAGCTCTCCTAGTAACTATCAACTTGTAGAATTGTTTAGTTGTAATGGAGCTATAGCAGATAAGAGTATTTGTGTTGGTAACAATGGAGCTTACTTCTTAAATTCTGATGGAATATATTACTATGACGGTACAAATACTACTCTTGTTTCGCAAAAGATAAAAAACATTATAGGTAGAATGAACAAAAACTACGCTAATAAAAGCGTTGCTATATACCTTGATAACAAATACTATATTGCTATTCCTACAGACGGCAGCGAAAACAATAATACTCTTATTGAGTTTAATACTATGAATAATTCTTTTATGACTTATGATATAGACAATATAAACTCGTTCCTAGAGTTTGAGAACGAATTACTATACTCTTCTGGTCAAAAAATAAAGAGCTTGTTCAACGGAACAAAAGCTTTACCACTTCTTTGGACTACTCCATTATTTGATTTTGGTGCTAAAAACTATCGTAAAATGAGTAATTATATTTACCTTAGAGTTAAAGGTCAAGGAAAGTTAAAGTTAAAGCTAAAAACAGAACGTAAAACAAAAGAACTTATTATTGATTTGCCAGAAGAAGAAACGTTATTAAGAAAGAAATTAAAAAACAAAGGGCGTATGTTCCAATTAATGATAGAAAATGTTGATAACTCTAGTTTTGAGTTAGTTGCACCAGAGCTTATTTGCGAACTAGACGCTGATTAAAGGAGATAAAATATGACATATGTAAGAGAAGAAGTCAGAGGAACAACTGGACAAGATATAATGAAAATTAATGAAAATTTTATGAACATATTTGAAAAGGTGTTCGGCGACATAAACTTTAGCGATACTGATACTGCGTTACAAAATAGCATACTCACACAATATATACCATTTCAAGGTGATGGTAACGTAGATAAAACTTATCCTCTTTATGTTAGGTTCTATGTTCCACCTAATATTAAAACTATTAAAGGAGCTACACTTAACGCTTTTGTAGAAAACTATCGTATGGATAGTGATGTAACAAAAGGTGGTGGTGGAGTTGCAGGAGGTAGTGTAAACCTTAGTATCTCTGGTGGTGGTAGTTGTACTGGTAGTGGATATACTGCTTCAAGAACTGCTTACGTAACAAAATGGGGAACTCCACCTTATGAATATGAAGCACCTACAAAATATCTTATAGATGGAAATATGAATGGTAATATGTCTAGTCTTATGGGTGGTTTTTTACAATCAACAGATAAAGTAGGTTTAGCGAGTGCTATATTAAGCGGTATGCATTTAAATAAGGTAACTCCTTATGCAGACTTAAAGAACTTTCAACACTCACATGAATTACCACCTATAAGTGTTAGTGTAAGCGTTCCACCACATAGCCATACTGGTGAAGCTAGTGTTACTATACCAGAGCATACCCATGAACTAAAAGAAGGAATAAGAGTATCAACTACTGCCCCAGGTACTACAAATGTTTATGTTAATGATAATAAAGTTTGTTCTGTATCAAGTGGTAACGCTACTGCTAATAACATAGACATATCACAGTACGTAAAGGTTGGTGAGTGGAATATTATAAAAGTAGATACAACGAATTTAGCAAGAATAAGTGTTTATGGAACTATAGAAGCTATAATGAAATACACAAATAAATAGAGGTGAAATAATGGACGCTAATAATAAATATTATCAACAAGCTCAACAACAATATACTCCTAGTTATAACTTAAAAGTTGACGCTTTAAAAAATCAACTTGCAAGTAATCAGCAAAATTTAGAACAACAAAAAACTGGAATAAATAATAATTATGATCTGCAAGTACAAAATCAAAACTTAAATAATAAGCTTAACAAAAATAATGTATCAAACGCATTACTTGGTAGAGGATTATCAAACTCTTCTATTGCTATAAGTGGGTTAGCAGAACAAGACGCTAAAAACACAAGACTTATAGGAGATATAAATAGAAACAGAACTGCTGATTTAAATAATATCGATGAACAAAAGAAATTATTGGAACAAAACTTTAATAACACGTTAGCACAAATGGAAGCTGATAAGTTAGACGCTATTATGAGTTTAGCATATCAATTAGAAGATAGAGATTGGAATAAAAACTTCCAAAACAGACAATTACAACAACAATATGCTTTAGCTGAAATGCAAAAGCAATATCAATATGCACAATTAGCACTTCAAAGAGAGCAAATGAATAGTAGTAATGCTTGGAAACAAAAAGAGTTTGATTACAAACAACAACTTTATAATCAAGAGTTAGAAAGAGAAGCTTATAACAACTACAGAGATACTATAAACGACTTAATAGCTAACCCATATATAGATAGCGATGATAAATATAAAGCATTACATCAAGTTTATGTGTCAATGTATAACGATAATAAGAAGTATGGATATGATTATTCTGACTTACAAAAGAACATAACTGATTGGGGAAATCGAAATCCATTAAGCACAAGTGTACAAGGATATTTAAGAAATAGAGAAAAAACACAATCTTCATCATCATCTTCTTCTAGTAAAGGTATAGGAACACAAGACTTCTATAGCTTATCTAGTAGATTTTAGAAAGGAACGATAAGATTATGAATTGGTTAGATGATATGCTTAAAAGCACAAGAAAAACAACTACTAATTTTAACTCATTAGGGGATTACTCTCCCCTTTCTGGTTTTGAAAATGAGCAATATTCAAGTAAAAATCCATATCAACAAATATTAAGCTCTGTTCCTAAAGAAGAAACTCCAAAAGTAAACGATATACTTCATACTGGATATTTAAAATCTATAGGTATGGATAGTTGGGCAGACAAACAACAAAACAACTTACCAGATATTCCAATAGACAGTACGTTCTACAACAGAAAAGATATTTATGATTTAAAGCAACGTCTTAATGCTTCTGGAATAGAAGTACCAGAACAAGCTAAAAATGACGCAGGATTACTTACTAGGTTCTTTAATATCATATCAGCAGGTGGTCAAGCCGTAACTACTGGACTTTATAATGCACTTGATGGTGATGAAAGCACTAAATTTTTAAAAGGTTTAGGTGATGGGTTCGTTGGTTCTTTAACAAGTGATGAAAACAAAATAAAACGTGGTAGCGATTTAGTTGATTTAGTTGCAGGAGAACGTACTGGTGATGAAGGTTTTGGTGAAAAGGCAGGACGTTTTGCTGGTGGACTAGCACTTGATATATTACTAGATCCAACTACTTATCTTACTGGTGGACTTGGTGCATTAACAAAAGGTAAAACAGTATCAAAAGTAGGTACAGAAGTTACACAAGAAGCAGTAGAGAACGCAATAAAAGGTATTAATAGTGTTGCTAAAGGAACTAAAAACGCTGATAAAGTAGTTGATTTAACACAACAAGCTAAGAGAATTACAGAAACTATTAATAAAAACAACGTTAAAAATTATAAAGGCTTAAACTTTACTGTTCCGTTTACAACGATAGAAAAAGAGATAATTAGCGCTGATAAAATCGCAGAGATAAGTAGATCTTTAGGTATAGATAAAACGATTGGAAAAGGATTAGAAAAAAGTGGCGAAGCAATAAAGAACACATGGAACTTTAAAAAGAGCGAAGATGGTATAAGAGCGTCATTAGAACCTTTATCTAAAAGTATCTTAAAGAAGATTGATACTAATTATGAATTAAAACAATTAATAAAAAATAATCCATTAGAGTACGCTAAACAAGTTGCTTCAAAAGAAATTAAGAATCAAATCAAATACGCTAAAGAATTTATGAGTGAAGAAAACTTTGCACAAGTTAAAACTCTTATAGAAGATATGAAAGCGTTAGGAAAAGACACTAAAGAAATATCTTCACTTATGGAAAAGCTTAAAACTCATAACGTTTCTGATGTGCTTAACGATGAAGCTCAGTACATTATATTTGAAAAATTTATAAATGACACTTCAAGAAAGCTTGATGATGCAACAAAAACTGTTACTGAAAGTGAAAGAGCTATAAGAAAAAGGGCTTATGAACTTTTAAATAACATTAAAAAAGAATTTGATAACGCAAAACAAATAGACGACTTTATAGAATCTACTGGAGCAAAAGCAATAGATGAAGTTGCTAGTGAAACAGAACAAATACGTGATATAAGCGAACTTGACATAAAGAAAAATAAAGAAGATGTAATAAGCGAACTTAAAGAAGCTAATCCAGAAGTAACTACTTATTGGGAACTTTATGCTGATAAAAGTAAAAGTGATATAGAAGATTGGCTAAAACTTTCTGGAATGAAGAAAGAAAAGTTTGATGACTTCTTGGACTTAACTCCAAAGCAACGTGAAAAAGTGCTAAATAATATAACTAATAAGCAACTTGAAAAAATAACTAAGACTAGACCAGACGGAACAAGATATAGAAACATAAAAGAAGCTAATGAGATACGTTCTAAAATGTCGCAAATACGTACTTCTTTTGATGATATGTATAGAAAAATTCAAGGTGATATTAAACGTTTTAATAATGCTAATAATGTATCTACATATGTTACACCTCATAACACAAAAGAAGTTATGGATAGTATAGATGAAATGATACAAAAGAACGTTGATAAAACTATAGAAAAAGCAGATAACTTTACTGGAATAGAACATAGTAATATTAAAAATCCAAAAGAAGGTACTGAAATATTACCAAGAACATCTATGCAAATAGAAGCTGATAACTCCAGAAGCCTTATAGAAACTAGAGTAGATGAAATGTTTAGTGCAAAAGATCAAATGTTAAGAGAACTAGGACATGCAGATGACGAATTAGCAAGTGAAGTATTTGATAAAATGATACATCTTCAAGCTGAAAATATGTTAGCTAATAAGAGTAAATATTATGTTTCACCTAAAGAACCTTTAGATTACAAAGATTTCAAAAATAGATTCTCTAGTTTATTTGATGGACAAACAATATACGGTGATAAATCGAAAGCTAATTTAAAAGACTTAGCAAAGCTTTACGGAATTGATGATATATCACAATTAACAGAAGGTAGTATGAAATCTATTTATGGTAGAACATCTATTCTTACTGATACTGTAGAAAAAAGATTAAGAAATGACATTGCAAGAAAAATGAGGTCAATTGTTAAAGGTCGTGGAATAGATAGCTCAATGTCTAAAGGCTTCGACCATGTAACAGAAGTATTAGATACTGTTACTGGTAAAAAACATGATTTAGAAGAAATACTATCATATCTTAATAGTGGTAACAAGGGTGCTAAGAGAGTAACAATAGATAATTTACCTAAACGTTATAAAATCACTAATAAAGGTGGAGTTGTACAACTTGCAGAGCAACAAATAACAAGAGAGTTTGCAGAAAAGTATCACAACAAAGTCTTTTTAAAGTTAAGCAAAGAAGAACAACAACAATTAATGAGAAGAGCAGAAAGAATCGCTGATGATATGCTTGAAAATGAGTATTTTATGGGTAACAAAAACGTTATTGATGGTGTTGATAACATGGACTTTAACGATTTGGGTGGCAATAATCCATTTAGAAAACCAGATGAACTTGTAGAACCAAAAACAAAATTCTCAAAAGAAGCAATAGACTTCGTTAATAACGAAAATCCTAGATTAAAGAAAAAGAGCGAAGCTAAACAACAAGAAATAAAAGCTCTACAAGACGCTTATACAGAACGTAGAGCATTTAATAAAGCTATGTCAGAACAAACTACTGCTCAATTAGAAGCAACAGTAACTAAAGAACTTCCTGGAAATGTTAAGTACGAAAAGCCTATAGACGCAGATGTTCAAAAAATAGCTGATGATATAAGTCAAAAAGTTAAAGATAGAAGTATTAATGACATGAAAGTACCAGAACTTAGACAAATGCTTAAAGAGTACGGAATAAAAAATATAAGCAAGTCTAATCGTAAAGAGCTTCTTGAAATAGCTGATATAGTTGCAGGAAAGAACGCTAGAATAGGTATTGATTTGTCTAAGAAAACTGTTGATGAAATACAAACGTTATTTAAACAACTAGGTATCAATGACGCTGAATTTGACAAAGCATTAGAGCGATTTACTGGTGCTAAAAAGTTTGAGAGCAGAGCTAGACTTACAAAGGATAGTTTAGAAACTTCACTTGCTAAAGTAAAGAATGGTGAAGATACTATTGCTAGATTAACTGCAACAATAGATAACTTGTTTGGTGAAAGTGGTAATAAACTTTACAACACTTACGCTGAAAATATGAAAAAGAACATAAGAAACTTAGATGGCGAAAAGACAATGAAAACGCCAATAGAGTTAATAAGAGATAACAAAGAGATAGTTGACGCTTTAGGTGGAACTAAAGAAGCAGAAAATTTTATCGTAAACTACACAGAGTATATGAGAACACTTTTAGCTGATGAAAAAGACTTCGGGCTTGATGTTAACTCTATAACTACACAAGGTTATGTTCCTAGACGTATGAGTGATGAAGCACTAGAGAAAACTGCTAATAACACAGATTTAAATGTGTTCCTTGAAGCTTATTTCAGAGATAGAAAGAACTTACGTTACAATGAACAAAAGTTTATGAAAGCAAGAACTGGTAATGGAACTAGCACTATCGCTGAACTTAACGAAGCAATCTACAAGAAAACACTAGAAGAGTTTGGTGAGGAAGGAGCAATAAAGAACTTCTTTGAGCGTGATCTCGCAAGACTTATGATACAAAGAACGTATGAACATGGTAATGCTTTTTATGACTTTAAGCTTAAAGATATGTACCTTGATAAAATGGGTGTTAAGCTTGGTTGGGCAAAAGGAAAAGACGGAAGTTTATATAACATAGTAGAGAACGCAACTGGTAATAGAAAATGGGTTAAAGAAACAGAGCAAGGAATTTACAATGACTTTATCGGGCTACTTAACAAACAAGATTATAAATCTATTAGGAACGAAATAGAAAACTTTATGCCTAACGAAAATTATTTACCAGACGGTATGTTAGAAAAGGTTAAAAAAGAAGCATTAGATAAGTTAGATAAAGTTGAAAATTATAGAAAAGTAAAAGGTGGGCAAACTTACGAACAAGCTAAAAATGAGTTATTCGCTAGTTTACCTCAACGTGCATTTGCTAGAGAACTTAAAGAGCAAGTTAAACAAGGAAAAGTAAAACTTGTATATCCTAAAGGTGAAAGTGCTGATATTACTGTTAATGCACTAAAGGACGAATCACTTCAAAAGAATTTAAAAGAAACTATGTGGTCAAAGAAAGCAGAGCAATATAATGGAGCTATTGATTACACAGAGCTTACATGGGAAGATTTTGAAAAAATAAACATGAGTACGAAGAATGTTCCAGTTTATGCTATAGATAGCGTAACATATGACGCTTATCAAAAAGCTATGACAGAACAATTCACAAAAGATAAAGACAATTTCTTAAAAGTATATGATAAATTTACTGGAATATGGAAGAAGATGGCTACAACAAGTGTAGGATTCCATGTAAGAAACGCTTTCGGTAACTCATTCCAAATATATCTTGATGTAGGAGCAGAAGCACTTAATCCTAAATGGTTACAAATAGCAAACGAAGTTGGTAAAGATAGTGCAGAAGTGCTATTTAAAAGTGTTGATGGCGTAGAATATACCGGTAAAATGGTTAATGATTTGTTTAAACAAGTTGGTTTAGATGATGTAACGCAATTAAGCACAGAATTTAACAAGGCTCGTAAAGGTAACATATCAATAGATGAATTGATAAACGGAGTTACAAAACCTAAAACTAATCCTATAGAAGCAATATTTAACACTTCACAAAAAGTAGGTGATAATATTGAAAAACTTGCTAAACGTCAGCAATTCTCAATACTTTTAGAAAGAGGTTACTCACCACTTGAAGCTAAAGCTCATGTAGATAAATTCTTATTCGATTATTCTGATTTGACAGACTTTGAAGTTGATTTTATGAAGCGTATAATACCATTCTATACATTTGCTAAGAAGAATATGGAACTACAAATAGATACGCTTATGCACAATCCTACACCAGTTAAAAATGCTAGAAGAATATTAGATAACCAACGTAAAGTTAATGTATCAAAAGAAGAAGAAGCTCTTCTAAAAGATAACGATAATGACAAAATAATAACTAATTTTGGTGGAAAGAAACGTACAATATCTACTAACTTACCGTGGATTCAAGATACTAATATTCTAGGTTCACTTAATCCTATAATAAAAACACCTTTAGAACTCGCTACAAATAAAAACTTTACATTCGGTAATGAAATAGAGAATTACGAAGGTCAAATGAAAGAAGCTTCTCCAATAGAAGGTTTTTTAGGTGGAATATTAGGACAAACTGAAATAGGTGAGGACGGAACAAAGTACATCAATGCTAAAGCTAAACATTTAATTACTAACGCTTTACCTAGTGTAAGAACTATGGATAGGTCATTTGAAAATGTAACATCTGATGATAAACTAGGTGGATTAATGGCGTTACTAGGATTAGGTGGTCAAGAATTTAATGTAGATAAGAGAACGTCTTATGAAGTAAGAGAGTATAAAGAACTACTTGAAAACTTAGAAAAAAAAGCACAATCAATGGGCATAAACACAAGAGAAAAATTAAAAGAAAAGCAAGAGTTAGAAAGACTAATGAAAGCATTAAATATATACTAGAGGTGATAAAATGTCTGATGTACTTATAAGAGCTTTAGAAGGGCAAGGAATATGGACTATTGTCTGTATTCTCCTTGTTATTTATACTCTTAAAGAAACTGAAAAAAGAGAAGTACGTTCAATATCAAGAGAAGAAAAATTGCTTGAAATTATTGATAACTTCAAAGAACATTTTGGTCAGCTAAGGGAAGACGTGAATATTATAAAAATAGATGTAGATGACATCAAAGAACAAGTAAAACGAGGTGATAAGTAATGGCTTGTAAGAAAAAAGCAAAGAAAACAACTAAAACTAGAAAGTAGGAGAGTGATATTTTTGAACAAACTTATAAGTGTAAAAAAGATTATCGCAATATTACTTACAGTAGTGTTTTGTGTACTTTCACTAACCAAGCAAATAGGTTCTACAGAATTTCTAAGCGTATTTAGCATGGTTGTTGGTTATTATTTTGGAGCTAGTGTAAGTAGACAAGCTACTAACGAAGCAAAGGAGTTGATTTAATGTATATTGGATTAGACGCAGGACACACACTTTCTGGATTAGGTACTGGTGCTAGTTGTTACGCTAGTGAAACTGATATGAACAGAAAAGTACATAAAAGACTTACCGAAATGTTAACCGAGAAAGGTCATAAAGTACATAATTGTACTGTAGATAAAAGTAATAGTGATCTAAGCGATAGAGTTAATAAAGCTAATAGTGTTAATTTAGATTTATTCGTTTCTCTTCATCTTAACGCTTATCAAAAAACAAATAACGCTATGGGAGTAGAAACGTATTACTATTCTTCATCTAAGAAAGGAAAGACTTATGCAACTAATGTTCAAAATGAATTAGTTAAAGAAGTAGGTTGGAAAAATAGAGGTATTAAAACTGCTAACTTCTACGTTATCAAGAACACTAAAGCTCCTGCAATACTTGTTGAGTTAGGTTTCTGTGATAGCAAAGCAGATATGGATTTATTTAACGTAGAAAAAGTTTGCAAAGCTCTATTCAAAGGTATAACTGGCGTTGAATACAAATCAACGACAACTACTACTACTACTACTAAACCTGTATATAGAGTTGTTATTGACGGAAAACACATTGGATCATACGCAGAACTAAGTAACATAATAGAGCAAATAAAAAATCATATATCAAATGCTAAGAAAGTTGAAATAACAAGAATATAAAAATAGAGTAGGTTACGCCTACTCTTTTATTTTAACTCTTTCATTAAGTATTTTATTCCATTCACTTTGCTTTGTACTGCATAGACCACTATTTGTCGCTTTCCCTCTTTGTATCTCTGCATTTAATCTACCACTCTTAGTATTATTATAATACCCCATCATTTCTCTACCTCTAGCTCTACACACCTTTGCTTTGTTGTAATTCTCTCTTATGAACATATCAAGTGTTTCTTTACTCTCAAACTCTTTTATAGGGTTTAGATCTACATATCTTCTATAATTATTTATAAAATCAACTAATTTTTGTTGTTTATAACTTAACCTAATCATAGGTATAATTACCCCCTCGTAATAGTTATATCGTAATGTACGTTTAGTACGTTCTTTACGTAGCAACGCTTTCGCTTTACGTTCATTACGTTTTAACGTTTATTATGTTAACTAACGTTGCTTACGCTTTAACGCTCTTTATACGTTCTTACGCATTGCTTTACGCTTTGCTTTACGTCTTAACACTTAGAAACGTAAATAAAAAATAAATTCACATTTGATTTGTCAAAATCAAATACGAGCGAAGCGAAGTTGCTATACGTTACTAAACGCTCTAACGCTTATCAACGTATAACTGTTCGTTAGTAAGTGTAACTCAAAAAGTTGTACTTGTCAATAGGTTTTCTTAAATTTCATCTTGATTTGCAAAAAAAATGCTTAGTAGCGTTCATTAGAACGCAAAAAGATACCCCCACGCTTTAGCAAGTTAAAGTTATAAAGTTTTAATTTGTTAAAGCAAAAAAGACACGCCAACCTGTAAACGTGTCTTTAAGTATATAATTTTATTGAAAGGAGGTGTGAAAAAACCGAATCATGTTGTGCCACTAAACATAATTCATATATATGTGCTAGTAAAGAAGTTAAAGCGTTAAGTCGGCTAAGTCGTTAACTCTCAACTACAATATAATTATAACAAATTATGAAAACTTTGTCAACAAATTTTTACAATTTATGCACCTTTTTTACATTCTTCCAAATAATATGTTCCTAACGCAATAGCGTCTGATTCATCTGCTAAATATGTTTTAATTCCATCTTTCTTTTTATAGTAAACTGGAACACATATATGGTTAGGATTTAAGCTCCAACGTTTAGCAATACATTCAGCTACTTCTCTTTTTTCTGCTTTACCATTACCAGTTATAACTTTCTTCATGCTCATTGGGTTTACTTCTTTAACTTCGCAATTAAACATATCAGCTAATAACAAAACAATGCCTTGCAGTTGAGCTAATTTAACAATATTTGTTCCACCAAATTTACTTCCTGCAACGTTAACTTTTTCAACAACTACAACATCTGGATTATAAAAAGAAAATATTTGATAAAACTCTCTTTGAGCTTGTCTAAGGGAAGTTACGCAATCTAACGTAACTATCCCACTTTCAACATATTTACCATCTTCAAATACGCAATACCCACTTCTTGCTCCGTGATCTACACTTAAAACAACCATTATTCGTTTACCCCTCTTCTGTACTCTTCTAATTCCTTCTTATACGCTTCTGATTTGTGATACCCACAACTAAACATTTCTGGACAGAAACCACGATATGTACATTCTTTAACCATAACTGACGCTAATTCTGGTTCAACTAAAGCTATCTCGTTTTTAACTTGTTGCCATGCTTGTCTTGTTTCTAATGAAGCACAATGACATAATCTCTTTCTTGATATGTTTATAAGTGCTTGTGCATTAGCTTCACATTCGTGATTAACTAAACTGTTTTGTGGCATTTCATCACGACTTATTCCAGTTCTATCAGTACGTTGGGTAGACACAAAATGCTCTATACCGTACTTATGGCGTACTAAATGTACTGATACCCAGTATTTTAAATCGCTCCATTTCCACCCTATATGTAACTTTCTTATAGGACTATGTTCACTAAGTAATAATCTTCTTTTCCAATCGGAAGAAGGGTATGCACCCTTATCTTTACCGATCGTATTCATTGTTGCGTTCTTTACATCTTGCCAATTATCTTTATAGTTTCTTAATGTTATATTCATGTTAATTATCTCTCCTTAGTAATTTTAAAAATATAAACATAGGTCATGGTGCAAGGTGTATTCTGCCTATGTTTTTTACGTGATACACTACGTAATATTTTTGAATTGCGAGTTACATACCTAAATCTACGAACTTACAAAATTCATCTGACATATCGTTTTGTAAGTGTCCACCGCAATCCTCACATAAAGATATTGTTTGTTCTACCATATTGTCTTGAACACCGAACTCCAATCTATAAGATGGTTCGTCTACGTAAATATCTCTTCCACAACCATCACATTTAATTACACACTCATTTCTTTTAAATTCAACATTTATCATTTTTAAAATCCTCCATTTACTTCGTAATATAATCAAATTGCGTATTATAAATCCCAACCATCATTAGACTTGATGTATTTAGGACACTCATCATAATATTTACAGAAGTTCTTACAGAAGTATTTTCCACCTTTAGCTTCTGGTAAGAATATTCCTTGTTCCATAGCTCTTACATTTCTCTTTATTCTTGCTAATCCACGCTCTATAAACGCTTCATTTATTTCGATTTCCTTTGTTTTTCTCTCTTTTGTAAAAATAAATACAAAACGCTCTGGATAAAATCCGTATTTTTGTTTATAATACAAACTGTATACGGTGGCTTGTATGTTATCAGAAAGCTCTCTCTTCGTAAATTTCGAGCTACGACCAGTTTTGTAGTCGCTGATAACTATTGACTTATCTTCTATGCTACCGTCTACTCTATCTACAAATCCTTTGAATGGTAATGATATGCCGTCTATTTGCAAATCAAACTCTTCTTCTGTTAAGATAGGCTTCATATTAGCGTACTTTTCATAGAAATAATCGAATTGCTCTAATGCTTCATTTATATATTGTTCTTTCTTTCCATCTGGAAATTCACACTCTAAATCATTAACTGCATTATAGAACATATCAACCATTTGCTCTTGTGTTAAATTTTCTTTATAATGCTTATCGAATAGATCGTGAAGCAAAGCTCCAAACTCTCCATAAAAATTCTTATCGTCCTCTATTTTTTCTTCCCCTATTTTGTTATATTGTCTAAGGCACTTATAACCACACGTTTCATATGTTCCAATACAACTTACACTAAACCTCTTCATTCTTTAATCCTCCTTATTTATAGCACTTTTTATTTTTCTTATAATAGTTGATATAATAAAAGCAACTAAGCATATTAAAACTATGCTTAGTGTTACTTTATCTTCAAAACCCATGAATTGCACATTATTCATTACTTTTTACACCTTTCATAACACTCAATACTGTTCTTAATTACTTCTAATACTGTCATAACACCAACACCACCAGGAACGCTTGTAACGTCCTTAAACTCTTCGTAAAGCTCTTTATCTATGTCGCCACATAACTTACCTTCTTCATCACGATTAATACCTACATCTATAGCAATAGTGTTATCTAATCTGTAAAATTCAAACATATTTTTATTAAAGTGATTTGCTTTACCTATTGCTGATATAAAAATATCGCTATAAGCAATTAAACAATTTAAAGTTATTTCATCTGTTTTGCTATTGCAAACTGTAACCGTTGCTCCTGCATTAATCATTAATTGAGCAAGAGGTTTACCAACGATATTTGAACGTCCTACTATAGTAACGATTTTACCGTTTAAATCAATACCTTGATATTCTAATATAGTCATTATTCCTTTAGGCGTACATGGAATTATAGCGTCCTTATCACCAATCATAAGCTTACCTTTGTTAATAGTAGTAAATCCGTCTATATCCTTTTCTGGTGCTATAGCGTTTATTACTGCTTCTTCGCTTATATGTTCTGGTAAAGGTAACTGAACCATTATTCCGTGTATATCTTTATCAAGATTAAATCTTTTTATAGAGTTTATTAACGCTTCTTGTGATGTTTCTTCATCGCCTTGAATATGCTTTACTTCTATTCCCACCTCCTTACATAAATTTATTTTGTTACGTACATATACGTTAGACGCAGGATTCTCACCTATCTGTATGAATACTACTTTACAACCACCTTTGTACGTTTCTTTGATCTTTGATATTTCTTTCTCTCTTATTTTTTTACAGTTAATTATCATTTACTTTACCTCCCAATATTTTTGAATTGCGAATTACTTTACTCAATCAAGTAATCACATTTTGCATCGGCGAAAATATTTTTATGAACACATAAATCTAAATTTTCTTCATATTCTTCATAATCATAAATTCCTATAGTTTTTTCACCATCTAACTCTTGTAATTTCTTTATTAAATCTTTAATTTTCATTATTCTTCCTCCACTTTTGGTACCGACATTAATGTCGCTCGCATTCATTTCAGTTAATGTTCCTAATCTATTGACTGCTAAATTATAAGCTTCTTCAAAGTTTTTATTTGCTGAACTAATAATATCCTTAAAATCTGTTGAATAATCTGCATAAATAATAGTCCATCCATTCTTCCCTGCTTGAATTATTATTTTATATCCATCTTTGTCCTTATAACATTTTTCTATCTCAATTTCTGTACTTGGCATCATACCCAAAAATCTTTCCATATTCATATCCCCTTTACTTCGTAATAATTTCAAATTGTTAAGAAGCGTTGTTACACGCTCCCTATTCTTTCTATATTATCAGCTATCCATTTGTTATTACCGTCTTTCTTACCTTTGGTGAATACTACGTAACCTTCCTTTAAAGATAATGAACAACGACTATAAACGTTAGGAAAAACTGTTACGTCAATTATGCTTTCTCTATCTTCGATAGTAACAAACGCCATTTCTTTATCTGTCTTTGTTTTAATAACTTTTACACTATTAATTATACCACCAAATAATCCATTATTCGACACTTCTGAATAATTTTTCAAGGAATATTTATCTAATGGGTGAGCAGTTAAGTATATACCACATACGTCTTTTTCCCATTTTAACTTTATCTTATCGTTATACTCTGTAATCATTTCTGATTCACGTTCTTTCTTACTTCTTGTCGAAATATAAGAGTTAATTAAATCATTTCTCTCACCTTCTTTATCAAATATTCCACACTTAATACATGCTATTATTCCAGTTTTATTAAGTGCTTTACTATCTATAAGCTCTTGCAATGTATTTATTTTTGTTTTACTAGTGTAATCAATAAGCTTAGTAACTGCTTTTTCACCTATTCCATTAACACCAGAAAGTCCAAAACATATATTACCATCTACAACATCAAACCCAACGTGAGTAGCATTTATATTAGGTGCAATAATTCTTATACCTAATGATTTGCATTCATTTATAGCTTCTTTAACTGTGTCTGATTCGCTCTTATACATATCAATATATTCACACATATATTCTGTAGTGTAATATGCTTTTAAGTAAGCAGTTGCATAAGTAATAAAAGCATAAGCCACGGCATGAGATTTGTTAAATGAGTATCCCAAATCGAATCTATCAAAGATGTTATTTGCAAAATTACTGTCGTAACCATTATCCATAGCACAGCTAACAAAATCTGCTCTATATTCTTCAAGATCTTTCACCTTCCTCATATAATCTGCTTTACCTAACGTCCATCTGTTACCAGTAACAACGTTCATTAATCTCATTGTTTGCTCTTGGAATACTATAGCTCCGTAAGTAGGGCGTAAAATTTCATCTATTTCTTCTATTCCATATTCACTACACATTTTATTAATAAAGTCGTTTGCTTCTTTAACCCCTGGTCTACAAACTGCTTCACAAGCAATAATATCATCAAACTTACGAGGTTTAACTTTATCTACTATTTGTTTTGCAGAAGCTCCGTCAAGTTGGAACACACCACTCAAATGACCACTATTAAGTAAATCATATACTTTAGCGTCATCTTTTCTTACATTCCATATATCTATATCAACGTTATAAGACTTCTTTATACGTGCTAACGTCTTTCTTATAACTGTTAATGTTTTAAGTCCTAAGAAATCATGTTTGATCAAGCCATGCTTTTCAACTTTCTTCTTATCCATACTTAATACATATCTACCTCTATCTTCGCTAGTTGTATGACATGGAGCGTAATTATAAATAGGTTCGTCTGTTACAACTAACCCCGCTGCGTGGGTACTTTGTGTTGTTACAATACCTTCTAACGCTCTCATTACATTTATTTCTTTATCCATTCCTTTAGTTGCAAACATTAACGCAGGATCACTTAATGCTTCATCAATATTTTCGCAATTATCTGGAATAAGTTTTGATATTTTGGATATGATATTAGTAGGGTAATCAAATGAGCTTAATATATAACGAAAAGTAGCTTTAGGTTGAAGAGTACCAAAAGCACTTATTTGAGCTACATGTTCATTACCATAAGTATTAATCATGTATTGTATAGCTTTTTCTCTATGTTCATAGTCAAAATCCGTATCTATGTCGGGATAAGATAGACGGTCTACGTTAATGAAACGTTCAAATAACAAATCGTATTCCATTGGATTTACTTTTGTTATACCTAGTGCGTAAGCAACCATTGAACCTACGCCAGAACCTCTTCCTGGTCCACACATAAGATTTTGTTCTATGCCATATTGATTAATCTTTATTGATTCAAATGAGTTGATGTAATCAGCAACTAATAGGAAGTAACCAGTAAAATCTTTGCTTATTATTACATCAAGCTCTCTGTTGATTCGTTCTATAACTTCTTTATTGTAAATATTACCGTACGTTTTTGCGTACCATTCATTCATTTTTGATTTTAACAAACTTATTTCTTCGGCTTTATTTAAGCCTTTGAATGATGGAGCATGAATTGAAGATAAATCAATTTCTACGTTACATTTATTTTCAATTTCTTTTGTATTGTGTATTGCTTCTATTGGAAGTCCAGTTGAAATCATTTCATTATAAGAATGTATATAATATGATGAACCTTCAAACTTCCAACGTGATTGATCCGTCATTTTCTTTTGTTGTTGTATCGCAAGTAAAACTTCGTGAGCATAACTATCTTCTTTAGTTAAGAAGTGAGCGTCATTAGTAGCAACAAGCTTTATGTTTAATTCTTTTGACAAAGCAATAAGCTCTCTGTTTACACTTGCTTGTATTTGAATTTCGTTATCTTGTAATTCAATATAAAAATCATCTTTAAATACTGATTTGTATTTTAATAATGATTCTTTACATTTTTCACGCTCACCACTTATAATAAGTTTGCCATGCTTACCACCTATACACGCAGTAAGTATTATTAAGCCATCGCTATGTGCAAAGAGGTCGCTTTCCTCTATTGTAGGTTTGTAATAAAAATGTTCTGATGTATATGATAAAGCATGAAGTTTTAACATATTTTGATAACCAGTTAGATTTTTTGCTAAAATTACTAAGTGGTTTCTTTCTTCACGTCCAACATAAAACTCGCAACCAATTATTAGCTTTATGCCTATTTGTTGTGCGTATAAATAAGCAGGAATAATTCCTGCCATACTACCGTGATCTGTAATTGCTAGTGCAGTATGTCCTAGCTCTTTTGCTCTGTCTAAAAGTTTTTCTACTTTATTAGCACCATCTCTCATTGAATATTCTGAATGTACGTGTAATTCTGTAAACATATATTATACTCCTTTACATACCTATGCTTTTCATAAACTCTGCTTTTAATCTTCTTCTTCTTTTCCTAGCTAAAAGTCTATTCTTCGTTTTCCAACAAACCTCTTTGTTCTCAACAACATCAGAAGTAAATTCTCCTATACTATAACCTTTTCCTCTTAACTCATTTATAACATCATCTATAATCATATAAAAACCTCCTAAAATTGGTAAAAATAAAACTGCGTACTTTCGTGAATATACGCAGTTTTTTATAACTTTGGCTTATTTACTGCATTTCAAACCTATTCAATACTGTTTAAAATATTGTTTTGGATAAAACACGCAGTTTATTTGGATAAAACACGCAGTTTTTCTATTTATGCTTTTCAACTCTACCACAAAGTGGACAAGTAACTTCAAATTCTTCTTCTAATAAATATCTTTCACTTACTGGAATTTCTACTAATTCATTGCAACATTTTGTATGAGTTAAAATAAATAATTCTTCCTTCATGTTACATCACCTCTATTGCCCATGATAAATATACAAGTGCTTTGTCTAAATCTTCTTTTCCGTTTTTATGTTTATATCTTGAAACGTATTTAATAACATTTCCTATACAGTACCCAACATATTCATCTTTGGTTAGCTTGTCCTTTATGTACTCGATAACCTCAATATCACCTACAGTATAATGTTTTGGGTGATTAACCTTATCCTCTTTTTCTTCTTCAAAAGTTTCTTTCGTTGCTTCTTGAAATATTCTTAATAAATCTAATTCATCTAAATGTTTTTCCATAATTACACCTCTTCAAATCTGTACTTAAATTTTGTTATATTAATATCACTTGGTTTAAAACCTAGTTCTTCAATTAATGCTCTTTCAAAATCGCCTTTAGCTCTTTGTTCTAATTCTTTTTCAGAACTGTAATTATCAACTATTGCATCATATTCGTCTTTATTTATATCAAGCACTTCTGCTCTTAATCTTACATTCGTTTCTAAAACTAATTTACTCATTATTTCTTTCTCCCTTTGTACATTATTAATATCTTATTTAACGTTCTTATCAGCTCTTTCTAAAGCGTCTTTTATAGTAAATCCATTAGGGTATCTTTTTCTAAGTTTTTCAACGTTAGCGTCCATACATTCTTTCATTGTTATTTTGTTAACATTGCAAAGGTTTGCTATGTACCAAAGAATATCTCCGATCTCTTCAATTACATCGTTAATATCTAACACTTTTCCTTGATATATGTGCTTTTTAAATATATCAACTGTTTCGCCAGTTTCTCCAGCTAGTCCCATGCACATGTTTGAACATATTGCTTCGTATGGTAAATCAGTTCTCATGCTTCTTAAAGCTTCTTCTTGGAACACATCTAAATCGTTTTTTGCAGGTTCATTAACATTTCCATTAAATACAAATCTCATTCGCTTCTACCTCTTCTCTTATAATGTTTTTAAAATCATTCAACTTATTGTAAAAGTTCGTTCTACCAACGTTGCAGTTTTTAGTAATGTCTTTTACTTTAGCGTCATCAACGAACATTCTTATTGCGTTTTTCATGTTTTCATTATCTATTGTTTTCTCTATAGTTTCATTTAAGAGTATATCGTAAATGAGACTATCTTCATCATAACAAAAATCTTCTACGTAAAAAAATATTCCATACGTTTGGATATTGCGTTCAAAACGCTCTTGCTTTTTTCTCCATTCCATCTTTAGTTCATTTTGCATTACTGTCATAAGATAAGATGTAAATAGCGTTCCTTTTTTACTATCCCATTTTTCAAGAGCTTTCATTAGCGAAACTCCATAAATGTAATTCATATCATTGACAGGCATTTTATAATCATGTGCTAGTTTATAGCTTAATCTTTCTGTCTTTTCAACTATCTCGTCAAGTACCCTTTTGTTCTTCGTCTTGTTATATTCAATAACAAGCTTGTCAACTATGCTTGCTTTCCCCAAAAATAATCACCTCTCTCCTATATATTACCATAATCGACACTAGATTACAATAATTATCCAAAAAAATTGAAAATTATTATATATTATAAAAAAAAAAGAAGTGCTAAATGCACTTCTCCATATTGTTATAAACTTCTTCAAATTGATAAGGTTTATATATCTTAATGTTTTCCCACGTTGTAGGCATTATTTCGCCTGGATCTGTACCAAACGGTAATATATAAATGTTAATATCCATTTTATCTTTAAGCTTCATCATTGCGCTATATGTTGCGTCCATTCCTGCTTTATCACCGTCATACATCAAGTTAACACTTGTGAAGTTTTTTATAAGTATCTTTACTTGTTCATCTGTTAACTTCGCTCCAAAGCAACCTAATGCACTTATTCCTAAATCACGTAGCTTTAACACATCTATAGCTCCTTCAACAAGGAAAGGAACGTCATCATTTACTAAATGTAATCCAAACAAATGCTCTCCAACTTTAAGTCCAGTTGGTTGATGTAACCACTTTATCGGCTTAGTGTTATCTCTTCTACGCATTGTTACTCCTATACACTTACCAACATCATCACGTATCGGGAACACTATTCTATCATATTCTTTTGAATAGCTTACTTCAAATAATTCTAATGTTTCTTGTGTTATTCCTCTATAACGTGATATTTGCTTTAAATCTCCTAATTGAGCTAGGTTATACTCTTCATTAATATTCTTTTCTTTCTTTGACTTAACAAACTTCTTCCAATCTTCAAGTTCTTTATTGTTACGTCTGCTTGTTATATCATAAGTTGCGTTCTCTACATTTATATTAAGTATTTCTGCAACCTTATTAACTACTGCTTTAAATTGTGTATTTAAATCAAGATTTTCTTTTATAGCAACAAATCCAAAAACATCACTTCCAGTATTACATCTTGTGTGGCAATACCAAAGACCATTTTCTTTCCAAACAAAAGATGTTGGATTGTTCCCACCATGAAGTGGGCAACAACATCTTACACTACTTCCCATTCTATATATCTTATTTACTCCGTAATATTCTAAAACAGAACATATACTATCCATGTTAATACTATCTTGTATTATTTCAACTGCGTTCATTTACACTTCCTCCATTCTCAATATGTGCTTATTATTATATATATTTATCGGTGGTAGATCACTACTTCCAGAACGTTGAAACGCTAACCAAAGAGTTTGATTTCCTCTTTCTAAGCCATTTCTAGCAATTTCTTCATCTGATTTATTAACAAGATAAAATAGTTTACTTGCCATATGAAGAATACGCTTTGAACCACCTATGAAACTTTGTCCAGGTTTTCCATTATTTAATACTGATTCGTCTGCGTTACTTTGACATGCACTTATAACTGGAATATTTAATATCCCTGCTAAATCTTTTAAGCAAGTTGTCATATAACCTAAACGTTGATATTCTTGTGCTGACGCTAAATTGCTTACATCACTTGCAGGTAATTTAATGTAGTCAAATATAAGCACATCACATTGTCCTTGTAAATTCTTTTGCTTTGCAAGAGCCGTAACTTTTTCTGTTGTGAAGTCTGGCATATATATGTGTGTAAAAGGAGCTTTTTGTATCTTTGCTAATGCTTCTCTTATACGTTCTGCCTTATCTGTTGCTAATCCATTTTCTGTGTTTTTAGCAAACATTCCATTACATATTTCTGTGTAAGGAACACCAGAAATACAAGAAAGTAATCTATCTTCCATTTCTTCATCTGACATTTCTGTACTAATATATAATACTGGAATATCGCTAAATACTGATAAACTCATTGCGTGGTTCATAAGTATTGCTGATTTACCAGTTTTACTAGGCGCACAATAAACTGTAAGTTCTCCACCTTGATAACCTTGCGTATATTTATCGAAGCAATTCCAACCTATTCTATACCCTTTTACATCTGTTGGATTACTAGCTCTTTCGTTTAATCTGTCTGCTAAACTACTTCCCATTTTATACACCTTACTTTCGCTATTACATAGACTTAAACTTAATAAGTTGTCTTGCATATTATCTAAAACGATTGGTAAATTAACATCATCATCAAGCATTTTTTCTTTTGTTTCATCGCATAGCATATATATATTACGTCTTTTATATGCGTTAACAACTTTCTCAACGTAAATTCCTATGTTATCATATATTTCAGTCATTAACAACAAATCAATATATTCTAACCCACCTAAGTTATTTAATTCTTCTTTACCTTTTGTATCAAGTGTATTAATTATCGCTACACCATCTATTTTATCATATCCTTGCGACATTAAATAGGCTATAGCACTATAAATATAACGATTTGCTTTGACACTAAAGTGTTCTTTTTTCAATCCTAACTCTTCACAACGTAATATATTGTCGGTATTTTTCATTATGATAGTTAAGATCGCTCTTTCCGAACCAGAAAAAGCAATCATTTCTTCTATTCTGCTCATATATATACACCCACTTTCTATAATCTTTTAGCTGTTTCGCTTAAAATTCTATTTGCTCTATCTTTACTTATTTTATTTTCTCTCATAGTTATATAAAATTTATTAAGCAAATTATCTATAGCTTTATTAACTATTTGCTCTGCTCTCATGTTCTCTTCTTGTCTTTTTAATCTTCTTCTTTCTGCTCTGTTCATCTTCTCTATCTCCTTATGTTATAGGTGCGAATTAACGCACCTTATTAATGAATTATTCGTTAAATTCCTTATTCCAACATTGTTCGCAAGTTATTCCTTTACACCCTAGTATTTTATTGTTTTTTACAACTAGACTATATTTATCTAAATCATCTTCTCCCATATCTACAGTATAAGGACAACAATCTAAATTTTGAAGATAACAACCTTCGTAAACCAATCCTGTTGGGTATTCTTGATAAGCTCTTTCTAATCTTGTCATAACAATCACCTCCACTTAAAGAATAATATTAATGAATTGCTTACTAGCTAAATTTTATAGGTAAATTTTGAATGTAATCTTGTAATCCACATTTTTTACAAATAACTTCGTTATTTTTTATTTCTTCTTGAAGTAGATAACTTCTGCCTTCAATTTCTAATAAACCTTCTATCTCTGTGTGTTCAAAATCTTCGTTTCCACAACAGTAACAACTTAATTTTAACTGCATTATTATCACCTTTTATTTGTAATTTTTAAACTGCGTACTTATTCTTTAAATACTCTCTGTACACATATTCTTTTTCGCTTATTATTTCAAATATCTTTGTTGATTCAGAACTAAGCTCTTCGTTAAACGCTAATCTATAGCCACTTTTTACTGATATTATACATGACGTATATCCGTCATTATCTTTTAAAATAAAATCTCTTGTATCATTTTCTTCACCTCTTATTACTATTTTATTAAAATTTAGTAACATAGGGCAAAACATGTATTTTTCTTTTATTCTTAAAAATTTACAACCTTTCATTTTCTACACCTCTTATATCACATATATATTAAATAAATTTATCTAAAAAATTACTTTGTTTCTCCTTTTTATTATTTTCAAATTTTAAATCAAGAACGCTATTTGCTATTGGTTTTGCTTTTTGTTCTTTCACTTCTTTTAACTTAATATCATCTAATATTTTGTTAGTTGCAAAACTAAGATAACCAGGGGAATAAACGTTAGTAATGTTCCCTTCCTCAATCCACTTAATTACGCTTTCTAACTCTTCATAAGTATAAACATTAAGCAAGTTTTTAAATTGACCTATACCTATTTTCATAAGTGCAGGAGTAACTTTCTTGTTTATTGCTCTGTAAAAATACTTACATAATTCTATCGCTTGTTTATTAACTTCTTTACTCATATTAATTCAACTCCTTGTAATTCAAAAAAACATTCTGTGCTACAATAAAATTCTTCTGTTTGACTTATGTAAACTACATCATCATAACCTACACAACACTCTTCACCGCAATGTTCACATATCGGATTATCAATAGTTTCTTTTTCTCTCATATCTTCTACAAACACCTTTATTCACCTCTCTAACACGCTAATTGCACTTTTATACTTTCATTTATTCTCTTTGTTAAACCTACAGTTACACGTCCTATACGTTGATATAACTGACTTTTACTTATAGTAAGTATAGTTTCGCAAAGTATTTTACTTTCTTTTACAAGCCCACACTCTTCAACTAGATCACCGTCAATAAGTATATGAGTTTTAAGCTTAACGTTTGTATTGCTACTTATTGGCACAACAGTTACGTTATCGCTATGAGCATTATTGAAGTTGTTAGATATAATAACTACTGGTCTTATACCTCCTTGCACATGACCTAACATATTATTTAAATTTGCATAAAAAATATCGCTTTTTAATACCATATATATATAACCTCCTATTTATAAAATTAAGAGTATAGGCGTTAACCTATACTCCATAAAAAGCTAAATGTCGCTCTTGCTTTTTTATTTTTTTATTTATTAAAACGGTGCAATAACACCATCTACTACTAAATCTTCACTATTATTGCTACCAGAATTATAATTACCTGCGTCTGCATTAAAAGTCTTTTGTGCGTCCTCTATGCTCATTCCACTCATTAATAAATCAACTATTACTCTATCAAATACCTTAGTAACGTCATCTAAATTATAAAGCTCTAATCCTTGTGGAACTGGTTCACTTTGCATTACTGGTATTACAGTATATTTAGTATCTAATCCTCTACCAGTTTTAACAATATTTATATCGTAACCAGTTATATCTCCCATTGATTTGTGGAAAGTCGCTAAAGTTTCAAATATTGTTTTTCCTTTTTGTAGAAGCTCTACTCTTTGTGTTGCTCTATTATATACATTAATAACAAACTGTCTTTGTATTCTATCTCTAGTTTGTACATTATTTGCCTTGTCGTATTTTAATTTCTCACACATAGGGCAATTCTTTCCTAAACAAACAACTGAAAGTCCTTTACCGTTGTTAGCTTGTGATAACCAATGTACCCATACTGCTTTAGGTTCTGCGTCTAAAATTCTCATTTGATTGTTACCGTCTTGGAATTTTACGTAAGACGTTTCACCTTTACCTTCTCTTGAATTTTCGTTTTCTAATGCTAAATCCCATGTACTCATTTTAAATTACCTCTCTCTTCGTAAATTTTTAATCATTTTTTTTAATTTAATTATCATTTTAACTTATCTTCACTTAATATTTTAACATAAATTGTACGTTTTGTCAAAATACGTATGTATTTGACGAAACGTATGATTTATGGTTTTTTATTTATATTTCTTCTACATAAAATATAGTTAATTTATTATCATCAAAATCATAACTATAATTTACGTTATCAAAATAATAACTATTTGAAAAAACTTCTTTTTCTTTGTCTGATAGAATTAACGATACTTTTGTTATATCTTTTGGCATTGCTCCTTGTTTAAATCTTTTTGCTTCTATTAAATCATTTATTTTATTTATTAATTCTTGCTCCTTATTCATTTTTAAATATTCTCCTTAATCCATTTGCTTTTATTCTTCTATGCTTATTTTTAGTGATAAGCTCACTTTCTTCTTTGTTAGGTAAGTATAAAATACCATTTACTTTACCTAGCGTTTCATATACGCCTTTCTGTAATTCTTCTAATGTTTTATATCTAATTAACATCACTTCCTTTCTATGAAGCTCATAACGTGTTATACCATAAAATGCTTCTAAACTCATTTTAGCTTTTACGCTCTGTATTTCATTACAGTAATAAATTTTTGCTACAACTGGCATAACGTTTCGTTTTTTCTCGAACACATCTTCGCCTACTAATCTATATTCTCCGTAATATTGATAAATACGAACGTTATCTAATATGCAATATTCGTAATGTTCGTATTCTAATCGTAATCTATCAAATACATCATCAAATATTATGAATTTTTCTTTTGTTAATTTTTCCATTTCATCACTTCCTTATTATAAAATTGTTAATTTATATAATTACATTTTGATAAACTCATAAATCGTTCGACAAAACATAATTTTTACTGGACAAAACCACTTGACAAGTAGTATCATAAGGGGGAGAGATAGAGAGGGGGTTCACTAAACGCTAATTAAACATAAAGTAAGTAAACGTGTTTCGCTAGAAACACAAAGCCTTTAGGCTTTATACTTAACGCTAATTAACGTATAGTAACGTATAGTAAACTCGCTATCGCTCGTCTTGATTTTTGCAAATCAAGGTTATTTCCTTTATTATCTAATTTAAAACAATCTTATTACTTATTGATTTGTTCCTTGGACGTTAGAATATGTTAGATACATTCCTAACGTTCTTTTATTTTAATATCCTACTTTAAAGTAATGAACAGTATACTCATTATCTTCGTCTTGTTGCTCTATAACTTCATCATCTTCCCATATATCGTTAAATTCTAACGCTTCTACTACTATATGATTTGATTCTGTTAAGTAAATGCAACTAAACACATAATATTCGCCATCTATTATTATTCTCATTGTTCCGTCTTGTACATATAAGTGATTATTGCACCAGAATGAACAACTAACATCTTGTTCAAATGACGTATTAGTTCCTTCTACTTGTTTGAAAAACTCATTATTAAGTAAATGAAATACTGTATCACACGCTAACTTTTCGGCACTTGTCACTTTCATAAAGTCCTTTACTTTTAATATCCAATTATTATCTTTTGCATTTATTTCTTCTAAACTTATTATCATTATTCATACACTACCTTTCCAACTTTATTTCCGTTAATATCTAATAACTTTTCTGGTTCTCTACCGTCTGCTATATCTATTGCTAATTTATTTATTATTCTTGCTAATTCATAATTCGCTAATTCTGGAATATCACCAAATGCGTCATTGGTTGTATTAATTGTAATTGTTACTCTTTCCATTATCTTTCACCTCTTTTTCTTTCTTCATGGCATATTCTTGCTATTGCATTTTGTATACTCTCCATTTGAGCTAAATATTTAGCTTCTGTTTTCTCTGATTTGCATTTTAATGCTTTTTCTTCTAACTTTTCATATTCCTTTTCCATTCTTTCTATTTTCTTTTTTGCAAAATCACTTAACATTATCTTTCACCTTCCTAAACAAAAATTAACTCTTTTTCAATATTGTATTTCTTTAATAAATTTTGTATCGTTCCATAGCTTTGTATAAAATAATTTGCTATTTCTGATATTGTCATTTCTTTTTCAATATAATATATATAAAGTATGTCATGACATGGTAATAACTTACCATGTTCTAAAAAATACATACGCTCTATAAGTTTTTCTGCTTTAGTTTTATTCAAATTTATTACCTCCTTATATTTCATCTGCTTTATCTATTGCAACTTCTTTCAGCATATCTGTTACTTCATCTACGTCTACTTCTTGACCTATATATCCAACAATAACTTCTTTTGCAGTTTCTATAAATTCACTTCTATATCCATCTACTAAGTCATAAGCTAAGTTTGTTTCGTCAAAATCACAAGCAACTTCTTCTACTATTTCGTCCTCTAGTATATTAAATACCTCTTCTGCTATTGCTTTGTAATTGATCTTTTCTAATATTTTTTCTTTTAATGTCATTTTTCTCTCCACCTTTTCATTATTATTTATTATTGGTTCTATTGATAGCGCTGATTCTAAAAGTGCGTCAGTATCTATATCTAATAATTCTTCTAAATCACTTGATTCTTCTTCAATTACTTCAAATCTGTATTTATCATAATCACATCTATCTCCTGCGTTATTTAATATTTTGTAATAATATTTTGATTCGCCTAGACAATCATATATTTTTCCTTGTGTTAAAAAACCACAACATCTTGCGTCTAAACATTTTAATTTTTTCAATATTTTTCAACTCCTTATTATCATTTTTACTTAACATCTACATTTTATACACTTATCGAAAATAATGTCAAGTGAAAAGCGTAAGCACTTGACGTTAATTTTGATAAGTGTTTTTTTATTTTTCTATTTCATTTATTTCATATCCTATTTCTACATTAAAAAAATCTTCGTAATCTAGCACTATCTCACAATTTTTATACATTTCTTTTACTATTTCTAATGCTTCTGATTCATCTTCTGCTTGTACCTCTATCATTCTTGATAATGTTTCCTCTACTAATACTTCGTATTTTTTCATATTAATTTACCTCTCTTACTATATAACTTTCTAATATTGTATCATTTATTTCATCTCTAAATTCTCTAGCGTCCTCTACGTTATCAAATTCGTATCTTATCATACGCCTTGTTAACGTTATTACTGTTAATATTACTTTCATTATATATCACCTCCTTTATATCCAACTTGTCCAAAAAAGCAAGTTATTCTCATATAATTCCTCTTGTTCTTCTTTTGTTATTGATTTATCTAAACATTCGTCATCACAATAATATTCATATATTTCATCAATGTAATGCCCTTCGTACATTATGTTTCCACAACAATCACATACCCTTATATCTAATAAATCTGCTAATTCTTGTACATCTTCTCCTGGCACGTTATGTTCATTAATAAATTCTGTTATTTTAATAATTGTTTCTGTTGTCATTTTAACACTCTCCTACATATTTTAATTCTATAAAGTCTACATTACCAAATGAATCTACCATACGTCTATATGCGTATTCTATATCTTTTACGTTTGTTATTATCATTCTTTTACCACTTTTATATTTTGCTTGATATAAATATTTCATTAATAATCACGCTCCATTCTTTTGATTTCTTCTATCAATTCCAACGCTTCCTCAAAAGATTCTGCGTATACTACTATATTACCTTGAACATATTTCTTCATCTTATTTACTCTCCTTTATCCAATAATCAAATGATTCTATATATGATTTGTTTTTATGGTGTTCATGGCTCTCTAATAATGCTTTATCTCTAATGCAAGTAAACATGAAATAGCATATAACAAGTGCTACTACTAAAAATAAACCTAATTTTTTCATAAATTTTATCTCCTTTATTTTATCTGTTGATTTACTGTGTCTGGCATATTGTTTTATTTATCTTATGCCTTACATTATCTGATTCGTATATAACGTATGGCCACGCAAGGAGGAAAACGAAGTGATCCTTGCGTTGCTATATGTTATATACATTTTTCTTTTTTTTTTTCTTCTTTTGTGTTATATTTTTATTACGTTTATTTTGCATATCTTTTGTTTGATATGTGTATAAAATTAAAAGAGTGTACATTTGGGATTACGTACACTCTTATTTATCATCTTCTACATTGTATAGTGGCATTCTTTGGTTAAGCTCTAAAGTTTTGTAGTATTGAGTTGCACTATATCTTGTAGATTTTTTCATTTTTGAAACTTTTAATGAAGCTTCCACTATTTTTAAGCCTTTTGTTTCTGCATATTTCTTAATTAACCACATATCAGTAAAAGTAATTTCAAGAACTGTATATACTTCTTCGTATGAATAGTTCATTCTTAATGCTCTTATGAACGCTACTTCTTGTGAAGAGTTAGCAACATTCCATTTAACCATTCTATCGAATAATTTCTTAGCCATTTTGTAAGTTACTGTAGTTCTGTCTTGGCAATATTCCTCGTATTTTTCAATGATTGCACTTGCTAATACACTTGATGTAATTTGTGAATAGCTTTGTACTGGTAACATTGGGAATACTTTATGTTTCTTGTAGTATGCAAATCTCATGTTATCAATCATTGATAATTGTTTCGGAGTTGCTGGTCTAAGGTTATTATTTTTCTTAGCACTCTCTCTGTTGTGATAAGCTACTTTGTCTCTGAATGATATTTCTTTTTGTTCAGCAAGTAAAACATCAGCTATATCGCTTGGAGAGTTAACAAAACTGTCCTTTTCTTTATAATCGAATGTTCCAGTTTTAATTAAAACGTTTTCAATTAACTTAGCATATTCAGTATTTTTCTCGAAGTTCTCTGTAGAAGCTAAGTTTTGAGTATCGAAGCTATTAATTATCATGTTTGAAAGCGTCTTAACGTCCATATCGTATAACTCTTTATTAGAGTATCTAGTTCTAGTAATCATAGTTACGTACTTAGATTTTTGTTTAGATAATCTCTTTAAGTTAGCGAATTTCTTTAATTCAACTAATATGATTGGTTTATTATTTACTATTTTATATTCACTTGAATTAGTGAACACAATTGAATTTTTAAGTTTTATATGCCATTTTTGTAATTCATATTCCTTGTTATTTTCATCACCTACAGTTCTAAGTTTATATCTTCTTTGTTGCATATAACTAGCAATTGATTGTAAGTTAACGAATTTCTCGAAGAAGTCATCACCAAACACTCTTAAAGCTTGTATTTGTTCTTCTGCTTCCTCTTGTGCATTTAATTTGTCTTGTTTTCTCTTTTGTTTAAAATATTCTTTTCTAGCTTCATTCCTTTCTTTTTGTTCTCTCTTAGCATTATTTATAGTTGCTAACATTTCAATATCCTCCTCACTTAATTCTCTGTTATCATCTTCATTTTTAATTTCTTCTTTAATTTGAGAAGCAAGTTCTAATAACTTACCAACTGTCATCATTGCTTTTTGTCCTTTAGGTGATACAACTGGAAGTTTGTCCTCATTGCTTATTCTAGCGTCCTTACCAAATACCATTGGTGTAGTTGCTTTAAGCTTATTTAATGCTCTATTAACTAATGACACATCATGTTGACCAGTTGTTCTAGTCCATGTTGTAGGTGCTTCTAAGTTAGCGATTTCATCAGCTAATCTGTGTACGTTTGCAATATTGTCAACGATTTGAGTATCTTGTTGAGCTTTGTTATTGATAGCAACTGATATAGCTTGTACTAATGGTTCTTTTCTTAATCTTGAAACTCCTTTTAATCCTAGTGATTTTGCAACTTTTCTTAATTCCTCTACTGTTTTGTTGTTTAATAATGTACTGTTCATATTTGAACCCTCCTTGAATTATATATATATATTTTTTATTTTTAATTTTATTTAACTTAGCTTGTTGATGATTGAAGTCAAGCACGTTTCATTTTAATGTTTAGATAAACGCTTAGATCGTGCTTGACTTTGAGCATTGACTAAGCGTTTTTTTGTTTTTTTTTTATTTGTTTTTACTGTGCGTTGCTTATCGCCCTTAATATTATTTATTAGATTCTATTGATTTGATAAAGCTGAAAGCTTTTCAGATTTGTGTAATCATTTATGATGAAACAAATCTAAGATATATATAAGCAACGCTATCGAGCGAGTTTGTTTCGTCTGATAGTGTTAACTGAATGTATCAAATTAGCGACTAAGTGTATACTAAGCAACTAGTGAAAAACTTTGTGTTAGTTATTGTTTGTATTACTTTATGAAAGTAATCACGTAGCTCACTTTAGTGAGTAGTGAAGAAGCGATCGAAAATCCACTTAGCTGAACGCTTACAAACACTTAGAACGTAATTAGTCGCTTGAGAAATGGAATGAGTACGTTCTGTAGCGTTTGTTGGCGTTTCAGTTAAGTTAGTTGAGTGAGCAGAACAAGAATCCTCTTCATAAGAAGTAGTAGCGTCATCACACACATCAGTAGTAGTAGTGTCATCACACATATCAGTAGTAGAATCAGCGTCTTGAGATTCATCAATAGTTGAATCAGCGTCTTGAGAATCACTAGAAAGAAATTCAGCAAACTTAGCGTTTAAGTAAGGTAAAACTCTTTCAATTGTTTGATTACAAATAGATAATTCTCTTAGTTCTTTTGAATCTAAGTACATTTCGTTTAGCTTTGTTTCAAGTTCAGCCTTTTTCTTGATATGTGTATTGTATACGATGTCAAGCTCTTCTAATGACATGTATTTTACCTCATATCTGAAATATGTTTTGATTTCTGTTAAATTAGTATTCATGTTATACCTCCAAATGCTTAGCAAGTGCGTAACTTGTACTAGCGATGATAACACTTACCACACAACATACGTAAGTATGTTAGACCTTGCGAAGCAACCACTTAGCGAAGCTAATTATCGCAGCGAAGCGTAGATAACATGAGTAACGTTAAGCGAAGCACAAAACGTTGCGATGACACGACCTCTTCGCACAAGCGTAGGGGGAGGGTAGAACGTCCCCAGGGAACGAAAATGATGTTACTTAGCTCTGGCATTGGAGATTATTATATATAAATTATTTTTTTTCTCTCTTCTCAAAAGAGAAGTGTAGGGTAAACAAAAATGGGTGTAGGGGTATCGTAAGGGGGCGTATTTGTACATAACAACCATAAAAGGAATACTATAACAGTAGATTAAAATTAAGGTGGTGATAAATTTGAGTACAGTAGAAATGTTAATTTTGCTAATAACAGTATGGCTTGTTATATTAGCGACAGAACTATTTACAGTAACAGTAATTAAAGATAAATCACTTAAAGTTATACATGACATAAAAGAGAACATAACTAACGGAACAAATAAAGTTGAGATAATAACAGAAGAAATGGAAGCTGACATGGAAGAAGGTGTTGTTAATGAATACTACAGTAGATTCTAATGAAAGCTTAATGGTATTGGATATTAATGATTCGCCATTAAAACGTCCTTTAGCACAAAAGATAATGCAACTTTGGTGTAGTGGTTTATACACTAAGAAAGAAATAGCAATGATACTTAATACAACAACTACTACAGTTAATAAATACTTACGTGATGAAAAAGTGTTAGAAGCTATAGACCATTATCAAAAAGTAGAAACGCAACTTGTAGATCAAAACATAAAAGCTATGAGAGAAAAGGCGTTAAAGACTATTAATGAGCTTATGGATAGTGATGATGATAAAGTAAGATACCAAGCGTCTAAAGACGTATTAGATAGAACGGGTCATTTAGCAACCATGAAGAAAGAAGTAACTATAACTCATAAGAGTTTTGAAGAACAATTAAACGAAATAATAAATGCCGATTATACGGTGGAAAGTGAGTAAGCATATGAACAATAATATATTTTTAGAAGAAGCAAAAAAGTGTGTTGAGCAAACAACAAACGAAGTATTAGCAGAAGAAATGTACATAGTATGGTTCTGTAAAACACTTCAAAATTGGAAAGCATTAATATCAACTGATGTTATTAATGGTGTTTATTGGGAAGTAACTCATAATGGAGATAAGAACGAAACGTATGTAGATACTTATTTTAAATCAAGTAATGTATGCGTTAAAGGAGAATAAACGTATGAATGTAATAGAAGATTACAACAGAACAATATATGATACGTATTTAGCTCATGTAGGAGAAAGTAACGATTATGAAACGTTTGGTCATGCTATGGCTATTATCCTACCAGGCTATATGAAGATTGCAAAGGATTTATCCGACAAATACGAAATACTGTTAGAAAGGACAGAACAAGGTGAGTAATAATGCACTAAAAAGATTAATGACAGATAATAGGCTATACATAGAAAATTGCCTAAAAATAATAAACAAAGAAGGACAACTTGTGCCTTTTAAACTAAATGCAGGACAAATAATTGTTGATAACGTTATAAAAGAGTTAGAAGCAAAAAATAAACCAGTAAGACTTATTATTTTAAAAGCACGTCAAATGGGCATATCAACATACACAGAAGGGTACATATTCAAGAAAACAGTAACGCAGACATATAAATCCTCTTCTATTATCGCCCACTTAGATGAAGCTTCACAAAACTTATACAATATGTACAAGACGTTCTATGAAAATATGCCAGACGTAGTTAAACCTATGAAGAAGATCATGAACTCTGATATGCTTCAATTCTCTAATCCTAGCATGAATGAGGAAGAAGTAAAGCGTAACCCAGGACTAAACAGTAAGGTTACTATTAAAACTGCTAAGAATAGTAAAACTGGACGTTCACAAACTATTCACTATCTTCATGCGTCAGAGGTTGCGTTCTGGGAGGACGCTAAAACACTAATGACAGGGCTTATGCAGACTATTCCTAACAAGGGAAATACTGCCGTTATATTAGAAAGTACGGCTAATGGTATTGGTGGCTATTTCTATGATATGTGGGAAAAAGCTATGAAAGGCGAAAATGCTTTTACTCCTATATTCTTGCCGTGGTTCATAGACCCAGAATATAAAATAGAGTTTGAGAACGAAGAAGAAAGAAGTGCCTTTATATCAGAAGTAGAGTATACGTATAAGACAGATAGGGGCGAAACAATATACACAGAAGAAAAAGAGTTAATGAACATGGTTAAAAAGGATTGGGATATTGATTTGTCTTACGAACAGTTAAAGTGGCGTAGATGGTGTATCGCTAATAACTGTAATGCTGATATAGAACAATTCCAACAAGAATATCCTAGTACACCAGAAGAAGCCTTTATTGCTTCGGGTAGACCTAGATTTAACGTTTCTAAACTAAAGAAATACTTAAAGCACACAGAAGATGGTATAACTGGTAACTTGCATTATAACGGAGCAGGACAAGTTTATTTTGAAGAAAATAAAAATGGCTATCTTACTATATGGAATAAACCTAATAGGGATAAATTCTATTGTATAGGTGGTGATGTTGCAGAAGGATTAGTAGATGGCGACTATAGTGTTGGTATTGTTGGTAATGCTGATGATATGAAAGTTGACGCTATGTGGCATGGTCATATTGATCCAGACCTTTTCGGAGAAGAGCTTGTTAAACTTGCTAAATATTATAATGACGCTTATATAGGCGTAGAAAACAATAACCACGGATTAACAACTCTTAAATCTATACAACGTAAAGATTACTATAATATTTATTTTAGCAAAACATATGATCAGATAACTGACAAATTAACGCAGAAAATCGGGTGGTCAACAAATGCTAAAACTAAACCTTTAATGATAGATAAGTTAGCAGAGTTTATTAGAGAAGGTTATATAGGTATTAAATCTAAGCTTATTTTAAGAGAATTATTAACATACGTTATAGATGATAAAGGACAAACTAATGCACAAGATGGTTGCCATGATGATACCGTAATGGCACTTGCTATATGGTTACAAATCATATTAGAAGGACGTGGAGATTACTATGACGTTGAAAATAGTGATGAACAATATACACGTTCAAGAAGAAGAAATATAGATAGACCAGATTTAGATTATGAAGATGAAGATTACGAAGAATACGAGGAAAGTCTTTTCCTTGACTACTCAATATAGGAGGAAAATATGGATAACAAAAAGAAAAAGAAATCACCATATGAACCAATAAGCAAAGAAGAAAAGACAGTAAATATGGTACTTGATATGTTTAAGCGTTCTGAACAAGCTAAAGCTCCATACGTAGAATTATGGAAAAAATGCTTAGACGCTTATAAAGGTGAAATGGATAAAACTGCGAAACCAGATTATAAGTCAGATAACGTAAGTAATTACATATTCTCTACTTGCGAAACCATACGCCCAATCATGGTTAGTGAAAATCCTAAATTCCAAGTTATGCCTAGACTTGAAAAAGATTTTAATAAATCATATAGAGTACAACAAGCATTAGATTATGAATGGCAAAGAACAAAAATGGACACTCTTGTTCCTAAAGCCGTTCTTCCTTCATTACAAATAGGTACTGGTATTATAGGATTATTCTGGAACGGAAATGACGGAAAAATAGGTAATATAGAACCTAAACTTATTAGTGCATTTAATTTCTTCCCAGACCCTAGTGCGTTAACTATAGATGAAGCAGATTACGTTATATACGCAACTTATCAAAACGTTGGTAAAGTAATAAAACAATTCCCAGAGAAAGCAGAAGAGTTAAAGCTTCAAACTAAACGTCCAGATAAAGAAGATTTAATATTAGGACAAGATAGCTCTAATTTCTCTAATCAAAGCGTATTAGTTATCGAATGTTATATGAGAGATTATGAAATGATAACAAGAAAGTTAGAAGAGAACGGAGATATTATCGAGGAAAAAACTCCTAAATACCCTAACGGAAGAAGAATAATAATCGCAGGGGAAACTCTTCTTGATGATAGCGATAATCCTTATGATGATGGAAAATTCCCATTTATCGTATTTAAGAATTACGATTTACCAGACCAATTCTGGGGAATGGGTGAAATCGAACAATTAATAAAACCTCAAAAACACGCTGATAATCTTACTAATCAAATAATAGATAATGCTAGACTTACTGCTAATTGTCAATGGGTAAAAGATAAGAACGCAGGAATAGAAAAAGGAAAACTTACTAATCGTCCTGGACTTATCGTTACTAAAAACCCAGGAACAGAAGTTAGAAGAGAACAACCGCCTAGTATTCCTGCTTATGTACAAAACACAGTAGAAATGTTAAAGAGAGATATAGAAATAATATCTGGTGTATTTGATATTACTAGAGGTGAAAGACCTAGTTCAATTACTTCTGGTGTTGCTATTCAACAATTAACTCAATCAGCACAAAGTAGAATAAAGCTTAAAATGAGATATTTTGAAACTGCGTTAGGTGAGTTAGGTTCTCTTTGGGTATCAAGAATAATTCAATTCTGGGAATTACCTAGACAACTTAGAGTTATGGTTAGCATAAAAGATTTCCAACAAGTAGCGCAAGATATGGAAGCACAAGGACAATTATTTAATGTACAAGCACCAATCAATGGTCAAGTGCCTATATTCACTTCTCTTTCTGGTGAAGAAATTGATGGTGATTGGGATATAAGCGTAGTTGGTGGTAGTACAATGCCTGTTAATAAGAACGCTAGATTACAACAACTTATAAGCTTATCTCAAACTCCTGCCGAAGATGGACTACCAATGATAGATAGACAAACTATATTAGAAAATAGTGAGTTACCTAACGTAGAAGAAATATTAGCAAGGTTTGACGCTATTAAGCAACAACAAGCAGAGCAACAAGCTCAAAGCTCACAAAACATGTTACAAGAGCAACAAGCTAACATTCAAATGTCAGCACAAGCAGAAATGCAAAAAGCAGAACAAAAATATAACTTTGAAATGCAAAAAGAACAAATGAAGTACGATATTGAAAAGAATAAAGATATATCTGCAAAAGAAGAAAAAGCAAAAGATAGAGAATTACAACTAATACAAACATTAATGAATAAGCAAACTGAACAAATAAGTGATGAAACGAATAATATAAACAATGAAGAAGCTAATATTAATAAAGAAGCTAATGTTACGGAAAACGTTGCTCAAAGTGATGATAACGGCACTACAGAAGAAGAATTAATTAAATTAATTGAATATGTAATGTCTTTACCACCAGAAGAACAACAAGCTCTATTAGAGCAATATCCAGAGTTAGCAGAAGTTATGCCCTTAATACAACAATCATAATAACAAAAGAGTTTTGCCGTTCTCTAATAAAAACGGCTCAATTATAAAGCGAAGGAGTAATGTAAATGGCGTTTACAGATTGGGTAGCAGAAGAACAAGAAGTAGATACAGAAGTAGATACTAACGTTGAAGAAGTAGATACAGAAGTTCAAGAAACACCAGAGCAAGAAGAAGTTATTGAGCAAGAAACTCAAACAGAGCCAGAACAAACTATGCAAACGTTTAATGTTAATGGTCAAGAATTAACATTAGAAGAGCTTCAAACTGGTTATATGCGTCAACAAGACTACATATCACAAAGAGAAGAATTAAACAAACTTAGAGAAGAAAATAAACAAGCATTAGAGCTTGTAGATTATCTAAAGAAAAATCCTGCATTAGCACAAAAATTAATGGACGAGCCAGAAGCAGAAAATGTTTCAAATATTGTTAATCCTGCTATGGATAGAATACAAGCGTTAGAAAGACAAATATTCGTTCAAAACTTAGATAATCAAATTTCACAATTAAAGAGCAAATACAAAGACTTTAACGAAGTTGAAGTATTAAATAAAGCAGTACAAATGGGCGTTAAAGATTTAGAGTTTGTGTATAACGGTATGAGAGGTGCAAACATAGAAACTCTAATAGCACAACAAGTAAAAGAACAATTAGCACAAGCAACAGAAAACATGAAGAAGAACGCACAAGCAACTAGAACAGTTGTAGGTACTACAAAAGAAAAACCAGTAACCGTATCTCATAATTTAACTCAACAAGAAATGAGAGTTGCTGATTTAATGGGAATGAGCTACGAAGATTACGCAAAATACAAATAAATACATGAGGTGAATTAACACATGATAGGTAACAAAGTACATCAAGAAGCCAATTTTGGTAAATTATTAGAACCAGGGCTTAGAAAATTATTCTACGAAACATTCGATGAAGTTCCAGAACAATACTCAAAGATCTTCCACGTTAAAAATTCTAAAAAAGCTAGAGAAGTAGATTACGGATTAGGTGCTATGCCTATTTGGTCAGAATTTGGTACAGCAATAAACAAAGATCTAACTGGTACTGCCGTAACAGAAGCAGAAATGCCAACTGTACCATACGTAACTATTCCTGCTGGACTTGAAAGAATTTATGTTCACAAAGAGTTCGCACAAGGATTCATGGTAGAAAGAAAAATGGTAGATGACGAGCAATACGGAGCTATCGAAAAAATGCCTAAAGACCTTGCTAGAGCAGGAAGATATAAAGTAGAAATGGACGCAGTTTCATTATTAGATAATGGTTTCACTAATACTGGATATGACAATAAACCATTATTCGCTAAAGACCACCCATTATTAAAAAATGGGGAGACTTGCTCTAACTTAATTGAAGGTGAATTAAATCAAGAAAACTTACAAAAAGCTATTTTAGCTATGAGAAGCATGAAAGATGAAGCAGGAAAAAAAGTTGTATTCAAAGCTGATACATTAATTGTTCCTCCTGCATTAGAGTTCAAAGCTATTGAATTATTAAACTCTGTTAATCAACCAGATAGCGAATTAAACAACGTTAACTCTATTAGAGGTAAATTAAAAATCGTTGTTATGGAATTCTTAAAAAGCGATACTGCTTGGTTCGTAATGGATTCTACTAGACACGAATTAAACTTCTTCTGGAGAGTTAGACCAGAGTTCAAGAGAGAAGAAGATTTCGATACTTTAGTTGCTAAGTACAGAGGTTACATGAGATATTCTTATGGATATTCTGATTTCAGAGGTATCGTTGGTTCAAAAGGTGAAGCTTCTTTACCAGCTTCTACTAGAGCTAAAGCAAAATAAATGAATAATTAAATATAGGAGCGTTAATTCGCTCCTTTTTTATTAGAGGTGATTAAATGAGATACACACAGAACATAAATCTACCTATCGTAGAAGATAACGATTTATATTCTAAAGAGATAAATAACTTAGCGTTTGAGAAGATAGACGAGGAAATACAAGGGTTAGCTGATATAGTAGAAACTCTTGATTCGCCAGAGAATAGTATAGCTGACGTTAAAAAAGATATAAATGATATTAACGAACAATTGGAACAAATTGTTCACGAAAACAATTTAAATAATATACCAAACACTATCAAGAAAATAAGGTGTGGACTACCAATAAAAATACTTATCATTGGTGATAGCTTAGCAGAACCAGCA
>URDT01000010.1 GCA_900546745.1 uncultured Mycoplasmatota bacterium
TACATCTTCGGCGCAGTGTCACTCGACTAGTGAGCTATTACGCACTCTTTAAAGGATGGCTGCTTCTAAGCCAACCTTCTAGCTGTTTTGACAACTCCACATCCTTTCCCACTTAGCATAAATTTTGGGACCTTAGCTGGCGATCTGGATTCTTTTCCTTTTGCGTACGGACGTTATCACCCATACACTGACTGCTGAATATACGATCCTTGGCATTCGGAGTTTGATTACACTCAGTACAGCTAGGTGCCGCCATCATGTATTCAGTGCTCTACCTCCAAGGTGCTAAATTCAACGCTAGGCCTAAACCTATTTCGGGGAGAACCAGCTATATCCGAGTTCGATTGGAATTTCACCGCTAGCCACAAGTCATCCGCTCACGTTTCCTAGTAAGTCGGTTCGGTCCTCCATTTGGTTTTACCCAAACTTCAACCTGCTCATGGCTAGATCACTCGGTTTCGGGTCTATTGCATCATACTATGTCGCCCTATTCAGACTCGCTTTCGCTTCGGCTCCGTCTCTTCAACTTAACCTTGCATAATACAATAACTCGCCGGTTCATTCTGCAAAAGGCACGCCATCACCCATTAACGGGCTTTGACTTTTTGTAAGCACATGGTTTCAGTATTCTATTTCACTCCCCTCCCGGGGTTCTTTTCACCTTTCCCTCACGGTACTTGTTCACTATCGGTCACTAGAGAGTATTTAGCCTTACGGGATGGGCCCCGCAGATTCCGACAAAATTACACGTGTTTCGTCGTACTCAGGATACCAAACAGAGTTCTTTATATTTCACTTACAGGATTATCACCTTCTGCGATATAGCTTTCCATCTATTTCAGTTATACAAAGAATTTCTTACTCTTAATGTCTGGTCCTACAACCCCAGATAAATCTGGTTTGGGCTATTCCCTCTTCGCTCGCCACTACTAGGGGAATCGATTTTTCTTTCTTTTCCTCCGGTTACTAAGATGTTTCAGTTCACCGGGTTGCTTCTATATACCTATGTATTCAGTATACAGTACCTACGCATTACCATAGGTGAGTTTCCTCATTCGGAGATCTCCGGATCAAAGCTTACTTACAGCTCCCCGAAGCATTTCGTAGTTTGTCACGTCCTTCTTCAGCTTCTAGTGCCAAGGCATCCACCATGCGCCCTTAGCAATTTAATCACCATTTTCGTTATATTTCCTAATTTGATTGAGATAATTTTAATGTAATACATCCGACAGTTTTCCAATTTTAAATTGGGGCTCTTTTGATGTATTACTACCACATTATCAAGTTTTCAAAGAACTATTCTTGAGAGAAATGATCTCTCAAAACTAAGCAAACATTGTCTTCATAAGTTAGATACGTTTTTTTCTTTCTCCATAGAAAGGAGGTGATCCATCCCCACCTTCCGGTAGGGATACCTTGTTACGACTTCACTCCAGTCACCTATCCTACCTTCGTCGGCCCCCTCCATAAAGGTTAGGCTACCAACTTCGGGCATTATAGACTCCCATAGCGTGACGGGCGGTGTGTACAACACCCGGGAACGTATTCACCCTGACATTCTGATTCAGGATTACTAGCGATTCCAACTTCATGGAGTCGAGTTGCAGACTCCAATCCGAACTGAGACCGGTTTTAGAGATTGGCTCCATCTCACGATATTGCTTCTTTTTGTACCGGCCATTGTAGCACGCCTGTAGCCCTAGACGTAAGGGGCATGATGATTTGACGTCATCCCCACCTTCCTCCGGTTTGTCACCGGCAGTCTCACTAGAGTTCTCAACTTAATGTTAGCAACTAGTAATAAGGGTTGCGCTCGTTATCGGACTTAACCGAACATCTCACGACACGAGCTGACGACAACCATGCACCACCTGTCACCTGGATAACCTCTACTATATTTCTATAGCTTTGCCAGGGATGTCAAGTCTAGGTAAGGTTCTTCGCGTATCTTCGAATTAAACAGCATGCTCCACCGCTTGTGCGGGTGCCCGTCAATTCCTTTGAGTTTCAGCCTTGCGACCGTACTACTCAGGCGGAGTACTTAATGTGTTAACTTCAGCACCGGTTTCCCGACACTTAGTACTCATCGTTTACAGCGTGGACTACTAGGGTATCTAATCCTATTTGCTCCCCACGCTTTCGTGTCTCAGCGTCAGTAATGGCCCAGCAAGCCGCCTTCGCCACTGGTGTTCCTTCTAATATCTACGCATTTAACCGCTACACTAGAAATTCCACTTGCCTCTACCACACTCAAGTCTACCAGTTTCTAAGACGAACCGAAGTTAAGCTTCGGGCTTTGATCTTAGACTTAATAAACCGCCTACACACGCTTTACGCCCAATAAATCCGGATAACGCTCGCCCCCTACGTATTACCGCGGCTGCTGGCACGTAGTTAGCCGGGGCTTTCTGGTAAAGTACCGTCAGCTTATCATCATTTCCTATGATAAGGTTTCTTCCTTCACAACAGAGTTTTACAATCAATAAGACCGTCATCACTCACGCGGCATTGCTCGTTCAGGGTTTCCCCCATTGACGAATATTCCTAACTGCTGTCTCCCGTAGGAGTCTGGGCCGTGTCTCAGTCCCAATGTGTCCGATCAGCCTCTCAGCTCGGATATGCATCGTTGCCTTGGTAGGCCATTACCCCACCAACTAGCTAATACACCGCAAGCTCATCTCAAGGTGAGGCCGAAGCCCCTTTTAGCATATTTACTTTTGTAAATATGAATCATCCGGTATTAGCAGTCGTTTCCAACTGTTGTCCCAGTCCCTGAGGTAGATTACCCACGTGTTACTCACCCGTCTGCCACTAAGTGGTAATCTTTGTCCGATTTTGTGCAAGCACTCCATCTTCTAAAGGCCACTCCGTTCGACTTGCATGTCTTAGGCATGCCGCCAGCGTTCATCCTGAGCCAGGATCAAACTCTCATTAAAATATAAATCAACAATTCTTCATTGTTGTCTTAAGTTCTGATTTGTTTTTTCCTAACTTATGAAATTGACATTTTTGCTCAGTTTTCAAAGATCATTTATGCTTCCTCGTTGAAAGCACTACTAATATATCATTTACTTCCCTTTGAGTCAACCCTTTATTTTAATTTTTTTTATTTTTTTTAAAATAAACTGCCAACCACAAGCAAAGTAATTAAAATATACTACTTTTTGTACATGAAAGTCAATAGTTATTTTATTTTTTTACTAATTACTTTCACTAACTAATTATATGTTCCGCTTAAAACAATATTCATATTTTAATGAACAAGTTTTAAATATTGTTTATAATATTCTAAATTTGGTTCTGTTTTAAAAATATCACTACCACTTATATAAAGTTGAATTAAATCATCTAAACCCTTTTTTATTACAAAATCTAGTTCGTCGGAATATCCCATTAATTTTTTATGATATTTGTATTCCATTCGATCTAATATTTTATATTCACCACTTGGGAATATTCTCAAATCCAAATCATAATCTATATATTTAATTGTATTATCTTCTATAATATAAGGTGTTGCTATATTACAATAATAGGATATTCCATCTTTTTTTAATTGTGCTATTACATTAAACCAAGAATTTTTAAAAAAATACATAACAGCAGGTTCGCGAGTTTTTCTAGTACTACCATCTGATTCAATCACTAAAGTTCTGTTGTTTGAACAAATAATATAATCTTTTTTTATATCAATAATTACAGCTTCATTCCAGTGACGGTGAATCTTTCCATTATGTTTATAACATTGAATTTTTAATTGATCTCCAATCTTTATCATATTATCACCTATACTCTTCCACTAAATCATTATATCTTTTTTATTAAAAAAAAGAAAGTTTAATTTTAACTTTCTTTTAACAAGTAATCTATAGCTGCCTGCAATTGATTGTCATTTTCTTCTACAGGATTTTCTTGATACTTCTCGCTCAAGTTGACCTCAATATCAGGGGCTATTCCTTTTTTATGAATCCAATTTCCTTTTGGTGTCAACCATTTTTTAGTTGTGAATTTATATGTATCTCCATTGCTTAAAGAAACAACCTCTTGAACTGTTCCCTTTCCAAAACTTGTTTTTCCTACAATAGTAGCTCCATACTCTTCTTTTAATGCTGCACTTAATAGTTCTGATGCTGACGCACTATTTTCATTTTGTAATACCACAATAGGGTATTTTTTTTGAACTTTTCCTTTTGAATAATATTTCGTTGTTTTATTATCTTTTTCTATTTGATAAATTACGTGTTTAGAATCTAAAAAATTAGAAAGTAAGGACACAGCTGTCGTTAAATGTCCACCCGTATTTTCTCTAACATCGATAATTAATGAATCTATGTTTTGTTTTTCTAATGTTTTCAAGGCTGTTTCGAATTGTTCTACAGTTGAATTAGAAAATATAGATATATAAATGTATCCAATTTTTTTATTTTCCTTTTCAATCACTTTAGAAGCAATTGATTTTATAGTGATTTTATTTTTTTTCAATTGAAAATTCATTTGATTTCCATCACGAATAATTGTTAATTCATAACTGTCTTTTTTATTTTCTTTAATATATTTTGTTAATGCTGAAATATTAGAATTTTCTAACGATTTGTCATCAATTTGCGAAATAATATCTCCGGCTTTTAGTCCTGCTTGTTGTGCAGGAGAATTTTCTAAAACACCTAAAACTACAATGTTACTCTTATCATCATTATAAATTTCAATACCAATTCCATCATAGCTTCCTTCTAAACTAATATAAAAAGTTGAATTGCTGTCCTCCTCTAAAAGTTGAGAATAATCATCCCCTAAAGAGTCAATCATTCCATTAACTGCTCCACTAACCAATTTTTCTTTGTCTATTTTATCATAGTAATTATCAATAATATAATGATAATTATTGATAATTTCATTTAAATTCTTATCTATCGATGATTTCTTTGTATTAGAAGAGTTTATGATATAACCAATAATAAAACTTATTATTGCTGTTACAACAATTAAAAATAGTACTTCTATTGTTTTAAATTCATTTTTATTAAATTCTTGAAATTTCTTTTTTATAATTTCTTTATTGTTTTCTTTGTCTTTTTTCATATGGTCACCTATTTTTGTTGCTATTGACTAATAACATTTAATAATGTATCAATATCTGTATCTTGGTAGTTTTCTGTTATAACGCCATTTTCTATTTTCAATAATGTTGTTTTATTAAAAACAGGTATATTTTGTGTTAAATCAGTTTCATTTGCTATAAATTTCTTATTAAAGGCACTACTTAGATCAATTTGATAAACGTGAATCGCATTTTCTTTTTGTCCATATTTTTCTAATGAAGATTCATAGTTAGAAGTTTTTTCATCACCAGGGTATTTTACCAATACATAATATGAAGATTCTGACTGTTTATAAATATCACTTACCAGAATCGTATCATAATCAATAACAGATTCATTTGTTACTTCATCTGTCGTTTTATTACTTTTATTATTTGTAATCAAGAAGGTAATAAAATAGAATCCTACTAAAATAGCAATTATAATCACAAAAATTATTATCAAATTTTTAATACTGTATTTATCTTCCATAATCTCACCAAATTTATTATATCATATTTTAAAAAAATAGAGTACAAAATACTCTATTTTCCTACAGTAATAGCATTTACCGAATTCACCATTTGTAATAATTCTGATTTTTCCAAATTATTAGATACAGCATAGTATTCGATTCCATTACTATTCCAACTTACTGACTGATCTGTTATATTTCCAATACTGTCATTTACGAAATCCAAGTCACCATAAACAGGAATTGTCATATAATCGCCATTTGTATTAGCGGTCTCTTCTATTAGTGTAAATGGACTTTCTCCAGCAAATGTTAATATAATTCTCTCCCCAGATTCTGTTTTTACTGTTTCTTGTGTTTTCAAATAAGTTTTTTCAGGCAAATATAATGGATAAATTACATCTTCGATTTCAGCATTTGTTGTTTTTGTTTCTTCTGATTTTTTACTTATATTAATATTATTAGATAAATCAAAATAATTTTTATCAAACTTCACATCAAGGTTTGTTTTTGTATAATTCATTCTTATTTTAACAATTCCATTATTATTTAAAACTTCTACTTTTGTAATATTAGCCTTTTTATCAACGTATATTTTTTGATTAGTTAATTCTTTATTATTAGAATAATTTACAGTAGTTTTAATAATATATCCATCATCTTTTGCTTCGATAGTCTTTTTATCATCGTTTTTAATATCTTCTAATATTGTTTGATACAAATAACTTTGTGAATTGTTATATGGCCATTCACTTTGAAATTTAAAACTTTTATTCAGTGATGGTGTTAAAACATAAACACCTTCTGTATTTTTTAATATAATTTGCTCATGACTATTTGTTTTATTTTTTAAACTAACTTTATACTTTTCTTCTTTTTCGTAGTCAGCACGAATATCATATTGATAAGTTGTTTCATTATTAGTTACTTCCAAAGTTCCTTCAATTTGATAACTATCTAATTTTTGAATTTTTCTAGTTAACTTAGCAACAATATCTTCATTTTTACTTCCACATCCAGTAAAAACAAAAAGACATAATGTTAATAAACTACAAATTATTTTCTTTCTCATTTCTCCACCTCTTATTTAATTTCAATTAATTATACGGTAATAATTTTAGAATTATGAATAATTTTATATTTTTAGGAAAAGATAGTAAATAAGAAAGGAGTTTTTATGGAAACAATTCAAAAAACAGCTTTAGTATTTAGTATTATAGGAGCTATTGTATGGTTATTAATTGGCTTATTTAGTTTTAATTTAGTTGATTATATTTTTGTAGATTTACTAGGAATTGATTCTTTAGCTCGTATTATATATATCATTGTTGGTATTTGTGGATTAGTTAATATTGGTCTTTTATTTAATCATATTGAAGAAAAATAAAAAAACGAAATTCGTTTTTTTATTTTTTTGATATTTTAATTTTTACTTTCTTAGTCATTGAAGTATATTGAACTTTACTGTCTGTTCCTTCTATTTTTACTTCAACCTCATAATTTCCAGGTTCATAACCCGCTAGGTCTACATATGGTGTAACATCATCAGCAGTAATTCCATTAATTACGGATTGAACACCTTTTAAGTTTACTGTTACTTCAGCGTCTGATTCTGTTACTGGTGTTGCCTTATATTCATCTGATAAGTTTTTAACACTTATCTTAACTCCATCTATTTTCTTATTTGAAACATTACCTATACCTACAGTTACTGTAATGTTATTAATAGATAGTGATTTGACACCAACTGGTTTTTCTAATTGTAATTTATATGTTTTTCCTTCTTTTAAACCACTAACATCAACATTTACAGGAATGCTTTTTAAATTATTTAACGTTTCTGAATCACCATATACAGTTACTTTTGTTTCACTAGATGTCATAGAGCTTATGGCATAACCACTCGCTACATCTCCAACAGGAACCAATTTAATAGGTAACTCTTTGCTAGGAGAAGCAATTTGTACTTCCACATCTATTGTTTCAGGGACAATTTCAACATCCACAACTTCACCATCTTTATTATATGCTTTTAACGGCACATCTTTGATTGTATAAGTACCTGCTGTATTAGCTGTCAAATTGTTTAGATCTACCAAAGCCTTCACTTCTACAACTTCTTTTAATTGATGCTCTGCTCCTTTTATAACAACTTTGTCTGTATCATAATTAATTTTTTCCACAACTAATTTAGAATCCAGGCTATCTTTATTTAGTAAATCAATGGACATTGTCCTAGTTTCTGAAACTTTTTCATAAATAATAACTGTAGCAACAGATGGATTTACCATATAATCAATAGAACCATTATTTTGGTTATATTCAATATTCACTTTATGGGTTCCAGGTTTCAATCCACTTAAATCGATTGTAACATAGTGGGAAGTAGATTGTTTAGCAATATATAAGTCTGTTTTACTACCAATTAGAGTAATGTCAACAGTTTCTGGTAACCCCTCTACTACATATTTTTCTTCATTATAAATTACTTTTACCTCTTGATCTTTTAATACTTCTGCTGTGTTATCTGTAAACAATAAAATTTTACGGTCTATCATTACAAATATAGCAAAAGCTAAAAACAAGGATATAAACAATAAGGTATTACTTTTTGAAAGCCATCTTTCTAATCGTTTTCCAGATTTATCAAATTTTGATGTAATTACTAACACTAGCTTAGTAATAGGAGTGATAATACGATGGTCAATAAATTTACCAACATTTTGAAAAAGATTATTGATCATTTTCTTCATTATTTTCTCCCTCCTCATCATATTCTAATAAAATAGATTGTTTTGGACGCAATTCTTCTAGTAGAATCATTTTTACTTCATCTAATGTCAAATTATAATTTAATTCACCATTCATTGCCACTGATAATCTTCCTGTTTCTTCTGATACAACCAAAGCGATACAATCCCCAGTTTCAGAAATGCCTAAAGCAGCTCTATGACGAGTTCCTAAACGTTTGCTTATTTTTAAGTTATCGCTAGTAGGGAAAACTGCTCCTGCAGATGTTATTTTATCTCCTTGAATAATAACACCACCATCATGAAGAGGATTATTTGGGAAGAATATAGAAATTAACAAATCACTAGATATATCTGCATATATTTTCTTCGACTTTTGGATATATTCTGTCAAACTATTATCTCTTTCAATAACCATTAGGGCTCCAATACGCTCTTTTTTTAGTGTTTCCATGGCATTCACAATTTCGTAAACAACTTTTTCTCTTTCGTCAACAGTCAACATTTTATGCCTTCCTAATAATTGACTTCGTCCCAAATGCTCCAAAACATTACGGATTTCTGGTTGAAAGATAACAATTAAAGCCAAAGGTCCCCACGTAATAACATAGTCTAATAAATAACCAATTGTTACTAAATCTAAGAGATCGCTTAACACTTTTAAGGCAATTAATATTAATATTCCTTTAAATATCAATACCATTTTTACGTTTCTACGTAAATTTTTTAAAATATAATAAAGTACTAACCATACAAGTAGTACGTCGATTAACTTTGTAAATAAACTAATTATACTATCAAAAGTCATTTTATTCCTCCTATCATCTTTAAAATTATATCATAAGATTTGTATTTTTGAAATAAATTATGCAACGAAAAAAAGAAATACAATATTTCTTTTAAAATTTCCAAACATCCTCTTCTTCTTCAACATCAGCTATTTCTTGGTTTAATTTATCAATACTTGGTAATTTAAAATCCAAGTTTTCTGTTTCTGAATTTTCCACATTTTGATTTTCTAATGTTTGGTTTTCTACTGGTATTGACTGAGTTGTATTTTCTTTTGTTGATTCTTCAGTAACTTGTGGCATTTCAAATTCCATCGTTGGTTCTATATTCTGTTCTGCTGGAGTTTCCATATTTTGTGCTGCCATTGGTTCTGAAATAGAAGATTTCGAAGATTCCGTTGTATCATTCGATGATACTGATGAGTTATCAAAAGAATTAATTTCTAAATTTTCATCTTTCTCTGTTGGTTCTTCTTGATAATTTTCTACAGGAACTGGCGAAACTTGTTCTTCCATCATTGGTTCTTCATGATTTTCAACCATAAAATCATCCATTGGTTTATCTTCTTCAGGAATCAATGGTTCTTTTTTATTTTCTTTTTTCTCCTTTGGTTTTTTATCTCCAAATTTTGTTTTATCTGCTATATATCCAATTACTGTCATAACAACGACAACAGCAATTACAATAATCCAAACGTAGTTATCTGATAAGAATGTTGAATCCATACCTACCCCTCCTATTCTCTAGTATTATAATATCATTTTTTATATTTTTTGACAACACTTTATTATTCTTCTAAAAAGTTTTCTCCCTTAAATGGCTCTGTAAAGGATAAATTAGGATAATTTTGTTGCCTTAACACTTCATAAACCATAATTGCAACAGTATTAGATAAATTCAAGGCCCTAATATTATCATTCATTGGGATTCTAAGACAATGTTGTAAATCATGCTTTAGTATTTCTTTAGGTATACCTGTACTTTCTTTGCCAAAAACAAGATAAATATTTTCTTTTGAATTGCTAAAATCAAAATCTGTATGTGGTTTTTTTCCATATCTAGTTAAATAATAAAAAATTCCTTTATTTTGCTTTAAAAATTCATCATAATTAGGATAAACTTTATAATCACACTTATCAATATAATTTACACCACTACGTTTAATACTCTTTTCATCCAATTTAAATCCTAATGGTTCTATCAAGTGTAATTTAACACCTGTCCCTGCACAAGTTCTCATAATATTTCCTGTATTTCCAGGGATTTCTGGTTCATATAATACAACATTAATCATTTCACACCATAAAAGTTTGTATCAATAAATGTACGCATATTTTTAACATTATCATCATTAATTTCAAATACTGCTACAATCTTTCCTTCTTTTATTATTAATATACTATTTGTCATATACTTAGAATTTTGATTTGGATTAGAATATTTTTCCTTTAGTAGATTAAAAATAGATTCTGAATCAGAGCTTGTATTTAACACAACCATATCTTTATTGTAGTTATAATTCAAAATAATCTTTTTAACTTTATTTTGTAATTTTGTAGAGTTATTGCTATCTACTAAATAAATCATCACATCATGATTTTCTGTTAAAAAGTTATCTAGTTCCTCTATTTTTATTTCTGATAAATAAGATGTAATATTGGTTTGATTTTGATACTCTATTTTCTTTCTAAAATAATTAGAAATACTCAATGCCAATAATATTGTCACTAATATAATTACTATAACAATTAAATAATTTCTTGTAGGGATTTTTCTATTTTTCACGTTATCACCTCTATGTTCATTTTAACATATTCCTTTTTTATTATCAATTTAAAAAAAAGAAGTTTTTGTGACTATACCTCTTTTTCTAATTCATCAATACTAACAATTGGTAATGTAATATTTTCTTCCATGCATAATTTAATAAATTTTTCTCTGAATTTTGTTAATTCTTTTATTATACTATCAGGATAAATTCTTTTACTATTTCTGATAGCATTATAAACATCTAACACATTTACTTCTTTTCTATTCTGAAATAAAGCTTCGGAAAAGGCAGCAGTTAACACCGAAAAAGCAATATCTGGATACATTGCTGATAGACCATAGACTCTTTTAAACTCAGATGTTGCACTAACGATAGATTCTAGTAACAATCCTGTAACGTAATCATTATATTTAAATTTACATCCTGTTTGTTTTTCTATCTTAGGTAATGAACCCTTTAATATTTGCACGGTTACTTCTTCTGTTGGTTCTTCTACATCAATTCTTTCAAAACGTCTTAAGAAAGCTCTATCGCGAATGATATAAGTATCATATTCATTTGTTGTAGTTGCACCAATTGCTTTAATATCCCCACGATCTAATCCTGGTTTTAGTATATTAGCAAGATCCATAGGTCCATCTTCTCTTCCACCAATTAAGGTATGAATTTCATCAATAAAAATGATTGTTTTTGTTGCCTTTTTTAATTCATCAACCAGTAATTGAATTACTAGATCTTCATGACCATCCAATTCAATTTTTCCCGTCAAAGAAATAGAACTTAGTTTATATATTTTATATCCTTTTAACGCATCAGGTACTTCATTTCTTTGAATTAAATAAGCTAATCCTTCCACTATTGCTGTTTTACCAATTCCAGGTTTACCTATCAAAAGGGCAGATTTTTCAGGAGTCAGTAAAGTCATTATCAACTTTTTAATTTCTGTTTCTCTTGCAATTGCTGGATTTGTAATATAGGTTTTACTAGTTAATTCTTCTCCATACTTTTGTAAAACACTAAATGAAGGAGAATCAAAATTTAAAACTTCAATATCATCCATTATTTCTCCTCCAAGTAGCCACATTCTACTAAAAAGTCAATAAGTTCTTGTTCATCTTTGTCTCCTACCATTTTTGTACTATATTTTCCATCTTTGATATAAACCATTGTTGGAGTCCCCGTTACAAATGTTTTATTTTCTACAATAGAAGATTCCTTTTCTGATAAATCAGCTAAATTTAATCCATAGATATTTAGATTATAATGTGAGATAACTTCTTTTAATTTAGGTTCAAATGTCTCACAGTGAGAACAACCCGTTCTCCATAATAGAAGAATAAAAGAATCATTATTCTTAATTTTTTCACTATATTCATCATAAGTAAGAGAATTGTATGTTGTATAAGTTTTATTTTCTATTTTTTGTTCTTTTGTAACATTGTATTTACTATAAAGACTATTATCATTACATCCTGTAAATAACATAAAACATGTTAATACTACCGCTAAAGTTACTTTTTTCATATCCACCATCCTCACTGTTATTATACAATAAAATTAATTATAAATAAAGCAGTCATTAAAAAAAACTCTTTCTCAGAGTTTCATTTATATATAATCATTTGGTCATCTTCTAAATATAAAGTTTCATTTTGATTTAATAAATCCAATACATTTACATTTAATTTTTCTGCTACTGATGTAATTGTATCCCCATTTTCTGTAATATAAAATTTATAATTTTTGGTAGGAATTAGTATTTCTTGATTAGGATAAATATAACTGCTTGCTTCAAGTCCATTTAATTTTGCTATCATATCTACAGTTGTATTATATCGTTTCGCTATTTCATACAAGCTATCTCCTGGTTGAATTACATATTTTGTGAAACGATCATCCACCATCGGAACAATTAAAAAGCTTCCTGGTCTTAATGATACACTGCCTTTAATACCATTAATTTTTTTTAATGTCTCTACATCTGTATTCAATTTATTTGCAATAGACTCTAATGTTTCAGAGTTTTCTACTTGATAAATTTTATACATCTAATCACCTCAATATAATATATGAGATAGATTAAAATAGGTGTTTATGGAATTTTATAGCCATAAAATTTTAAGGAATCATTAAATTTCAATTCATTAGATTTTATCAACTTTTGGGTTCCTATTAAATCTTGATAAATTTTAATGTAATTTTCTTCTTTATATATAATATAGTCCTCTATATATTGAATCTCTTCTATATTAGAAGTTTCAAAAAGATAAGTTAATTCTTTTGTATTTTCAATATTAGCTCGATATACTTTATAATTTTCTTTCACTTTCTCATATAAATAATAATATCCTGTAGTCTTTGTACGGTAACAGTCTACTCTTTCATATTCTTTTCCATTTAAATTAGAAGAAACAGTATAGTAATTAAATTTCATTTTAGGAGAATAGTTTTGCTCTTTCCAAGTACCGTTGTCATAATATTGTAATCCATGATCTGTATTACCAACTTCAACAACATTTTTGATTTGGATGTTAATTTCGTATTGTTTTTTACTAGCAGTATCTACTAAATAAATAGAGTTATCTACTACTCCATTAATATAAGAATACATAGAAATAGCTTTATTGGAAATGATTTTTTGTTGTTTTCCATTTTGGATATTGATTAAATAAAATTCGTGAAATTCATAATTTTCATTATAATCAGCAACAATGTAATAATTTTTTACATAAGCGCTGATTGTTTTTGTATAAATATCCTTTTCAAATAATTCTTTGGTTTTTATCTTTGATTTAGAATTCAAATAAGATATTCCTTTATATGATTCTATGCCAAACAACATTTTTTTAGGAAAATTGGAATATACCGTCATATGATTATCCTGTGATAGAACTTTGTCATTTTCTAAATATGAATTCATAGAATATAATGAAATCGATTTCGCAAATTGATCTAAATTACTATCCTTTCCTTGTATTATATGATATGGATAATCTATGTCATTTGATTTACAAATTATATCGGAAAATAACTTATTTTTTTTGGCAATAGGTAAAAGACAGGTATATTGATCATCTTGATAATATTTAATATCTTGAATTGTTTTTGTACCCTGTTGTAATTTTTGATAGGTTTTAAAAGTAAAAGTAAGATCGTTAACCTTTATTTCAAAGTAATAATAATTGGGTTGTTTTTTTATATTCTGCTTTTTTATTTCTTTAACACTAAATTCATAGTCATTTTTTATTATATATTTTGTTTCATAACCCTTAGAAAAATTCAAAAAAGAAATTTGTAATGCTATATATATTATAGATAAAAAAATTAAAAATTTTGTTAATTGATTCATAAATTTTCTCCTAATATTATCTTTAAATATATCGCACATTCATATTCTTGAGAAAATATTTTTATCAAATTCTTTGTTTTACTTTGATCTTTATCTAAAAGGTAATAAATATATTGGACAATTGCTTTAGAAGAAATAAATTCTTTTAAATTTTTTTCTGTTAATATTTTTTCAATTTCCAAATTATCTTTAAATTCTAAAAATCTTTTTTTCAAAATTTTATTGAAATGATACATTGTATAAATAAGTTCTTCATTCATTTCAAAAATAGTACCTAGTTTTTCTATTGTTTTAAGTAGTGATTTTTCTGTTATTTTTTTATTTTCATATTGTTTCCATTTTTCTTTAAGTTGAAGATAAAAATTTGTTATTTGTCCTTTTTGAAAAGTATATAAATTACCATCTAATTTTCCAAAAATTTTCATCGTATCGTTAAAACCAAGTTGAATTGCTCTATTTGCTTCTTTTGAATCAAATACAAGAAAGGATCCAATATTATTACGTGGACTAATTGTTGTTATTTTAATGTTTTGATTTTTTACTCTTCTTTTAATACCAACTTCTTTTAAATCTACAGCAATAATTTCTTCTGCTCCCATAGAAATTGCCAAATTAATTGGTAAATTGTCAAATACGCCACCATCTATATATTCAATATCATCGATATTTTTCTTTTTAAAAGCAGGATAACAAGAAGCAGAAGCTATTAAATAATCTTTCATATCTAAAGGATCTATTTCTTTTTTTGTCAACAATATTGGTTTTAAATTACTTGCCTTTACAGTAACAATCCCCATATCTATATTAGAACGATATATTTTTTTTAAATTTAAAGCTTCTTCTACAGTATTTTCCAGTTTATTAATTTTCATTCCACCGTTACGAATTCCTTTTGCATACGCTTTTAAAACATTGCCTTTTTTTGAAGTATCAATCGTTTCATCTAATACATCTTCAAACTCTAAGTTTTGCCATAAATTCAAAGCGCTATGAAAAGTTTTTTGTGTCATTAAAGCAGCGTTTAAAGCGCCAACACTAGTACCTGTTACAATATCATATTTCACATTTAGTTTTCTAAGTGCTTTCCAAACTCCAATTTCATAAGCACCTTTGGAACCACCGCCAGATAAAACTACACCTAATTTCATAACATCACCATTTTTATTATACTATTTTTTATAGAAATTCAACATACTTAGGTGTTTAATTCACACCATTTTTATTATTTTTCATATTTTATATTGAAAACAAAAGAAGGGGTGGATTATATGTGTAATAATAACAATGACTCTTGCTGCATCGCTGAAGTGTTAAAAGTAATTTGTGTATTACAACAAAATGCTAACTGTGGTGATGCTTGCTTAGACACTTGTGATAGAGGTTTTCTAGGATGCTCTGTATCTAGCTTAAATTGTAATACTCGTCCAATTTCATTATATACAACAGGTAGTAATGGAACACCATTAGCAATGCCTATTAGTAAAGATCCTGCAATTACTACTACATCAACTGTATTTAGAGTAGAAAAAATTGATGATGGTTGTGCAACATTTAGAGTTTTAGCAACAAATACTGATCAAACAGAAGTTGAAACAATACCTTATATTGGTACAAATTCTTTCTTCACTATGAATTTAAATTGCTGTTGTATACTTAGATGTTTAAACGATACATACGTTGAATGTCTATAATTTTTTAACACAAAAGGGTTTTAAATAACCCTTTTTATTTTTAAGACTATTTTAGACTACCATAAATATTTCAATCTTTTCCAAAATATAATGAAAAAATAGAGGTGATTATATGGCCTATAGAAGATTAAAGGATCTACGAGAGGATCATGATCTAACGCAAGCTGAATTAGCTGGAATACTAAACATTTCTCAAAGAGGATATTCACACTATGAAACAGGAAACAATGACATTCCAACTGAAATTTTAATTAAGCTTGCTAATTACTATAATGTCAGTATAGATTATATATTGGAGCGTACTAATCAAAAAGAACATAAAAAAGAGACTATTTTGTCCCATTAATTAACAAATTTAATATCTAATATATCTGAAATTTTAATCAATTCATTATCTAATGTTATTAAGTTGCCATTGCTTTGGCCAATTATTTTTTTTATTATTTTTTTATCTGCAAATGTAATTTCAACTTCAGCTTTATAAACATATCTTGGAGAAGCAAATATCTCTTTGATTTTTTGTTCTACACTTTTTTTATTTTTTTCTTGTTCAATTTCTGGTTTATAGTCTTCACTTGATGTTTTAAAATAGGTTGTGTTATTTTCTAATTTTTTGTCTATTTTATTTGCAAAAACTTTAGGAATTTGTTTCATTCTATCACCTCATACTTCATTTTATGATTTTGCTCTTGTTTCCATACTATTTATTTAAAAAATAAGAGGATATAAGTCCAATTATAAATAAAATAATACCTACTACTAGATTATATATATTAAAAGATATAGACAAAGTTTGTTTTGTTAATAAGTATAAAGATCCTATTGTCAATGATACTACGATTAAGTATAATTGTTGATGATATTTTTTAAATAATAAATTTAAAATAAAAGATACAAGGTAAACTCCTATTATTAAACCGAATAAATAAAAAGGAAGATAAATTGTGAAAGGGTTTGAAAATAATTCTAAAATAAAATAATAATAACCAAGAATCATAAATGTAGCTGTTCCACTAATACCGGGAACAATTGTTGTAATTGCTTCTAATATTCCAATCCAGACAATAGTTAAAAAAGAAGAAAGCTCGTTGGTCGGCATAAACTGAGAAGTAGATTCTTTTGATTCTAATATAAAAATTAGAAATATTGGAATCAAAAATAGAAAAATATCTTTTATACTTTTAACTTTAGTTTGTTTATAAATGCCTGGTATTACACCCAAAATTAACCCAATAATAAGAAGCATTGTATAAAAGTAATAATGATTTAAAAAATAGACCAATAATCTGCTTCCTAATAGAAAGGCAACAAAAATTCCTAATGAAAGTTTTCCTAAAAAAAAGGCATTATCTTTAAAATGATGAAATATATGACTAATTCTTTCTAGGCAATCTTCATATACATTAAAAATAATAGCTAATAAACTTCCACTTACTCCTGGAATAATTTTTCCAATTCCAATCATAAAACCTTTTAAAATTAAAATTAAAGTATTTTTCACAAAATCACCTAATTCAGTATATTAATTCACAAAATAATAATGACTTGTTTCTGTTTTCTTGGTATAATATATATAACTTTAGGAGGAATTAGAATGAATATTAAAAATTTAGATAAAAGTTTAATGAAAAAACTTGGTATCATTTTAGGAATTATTATTGGTGCATTTTTAGTAATTATTATTTTTAAATTAATTTTTGGAGGACGTATTAGTTATTCACAAATTGAAAATAAAATGATTCAAAGTGCTAAAAAATATTATAATGATAATCCTGAAAAATTACCTTCTGTTGATAAAAGTATCGTTACAATTAATGCTTCTCAATTAACAGAAGAAAAATATTTAAAAGAATTAAATAAATTGACAAAAGACCGTTCTGCTACCTGTACAGGACAAGTTGATGTCATTAATAACAATGGGTATTATTTATATTCTCCCACTTTAAATTGTGGAAAGGCTTATCAAACAAAAAAACTAAAAGATGTATTAATGAAGGACGTCGTAACTTCTAGTAATGGACTATATAACTATGGCGATTATTATATTTACCGTGGTGAGTATGTAAATAATCATGTTCGTTTTGCTGGAAAAGATTGGGTAATTTTACGTGTCAACAATGATGGTACTATTCGTTTGCTTGAATTAACAAAACGTAATAGTGTTGTGTGGGATGATCGATATAATTCAGACCGTGAATCTACTGTCGGTATTAATGATTATAATGTTAGTAGAATTAAAGATACTATGAATGAAATTTATAATGATAAAGAGGAATTTTCTGATACTGATAAAGCATATATCTCTACTCAAAATCTATGTATTGGAAGAAGAAGTAGCGAAAATGCTACAGGACTTGATGGAACTTTAGAATGTTCTAACACAATGTCTGGGCAACCATTAGGATTAATACAAGCTAATGAATTTTCAATTATTAGTTTAGATCCTAAATGTTCTAACATTGATGATATGGAATGTACAAATTACAATTATTTATCAAATTTAAATACTTATTGGACTATAACAGCAGATGCTGATAATACTTACAAGGTGTTTAAAAATTCTGGTAGTACTTTTTCTACTACTGCTTCATCAACAGCAATTCCTAGAGTTGTTGTTCAAATTGACTCACATGCAAATTACTTATCAGGAACTGGTACAGAGGATGATCCATACATCATTCAATAAAAAAGAGAACGTAGGATAGTACTACCTGTCAAGTACTCACTAAGTAAAAATATTTAATTATGAATATATAAGTCTGTATTCAACAGGTGATAAATATCCAAGTTTCTTTTGAATACGTTCGTTGTTATACCAATGAACGTATTTTTTTATTTCTTCTTCGACCTCTTTTCTAGTTAGTTTATCAAATAGACAAAGCCATTCATGCTTTAATTGCATAAACCAATTTTCTATAGGACAGTTTTCCCAGCAATGCCCACGATGGGACATACTTCTAGTAAATCCCATATTATTTGCTAATTCTACGTATTCGTAAGAAAAATATACTGCCCCTTGATCTGTATTAACTATTGCATCTTTGTTTGGATTTAAATCTTTATAACTATCTTTTATTAAATTAATATTATTGTAATTTGATGTTGAAAATGATACAATTTCAGTATTGAAGTAATCTTTGATAGCTGATAAGTAAAGAGTTCCATCTTTACATTTAATATAGCTTACATTGGATGAATATTTTTGGTTAGGTATATCTGAATCAAAGTTACATTCAATTATGTATTGAGCCTTGTTTACAAGGTTCTTTTCTTTTGCTCTTGAAACCGATAATCCTTTTTTAGTTCTTTTAATAGTTATAATATTTAATACATGTTTATATCTTCTTATTAATTTATGGTTTAAAATTAAACCAAGTTTCTTTTGAATTGAATATTTTAATCTTATTGTTCCATAAATTCCTTTATTATTTTCGTGCTCTTCTAATATCACATCGGCAATTGATTGATCAAAATTATTAGCTATTGGGTTCCCTTTTTGACACCATTTATAATAACTTCTTCTATTTATATTTAAAACATTACATATTCTTGTAATAGGATGCTCACATTTTAATTTATCAATTATTTGATATTTTTCTATTTGTGTTGCTGAGAGCGGATTTCTATTAGAAGAGCATAGGATTTTTTTAATATATCAACATCCTCTATTTCTTGTTATGATTTCCTTTTACCACGATTATCTACGCCAAGTCTTCCTTCATCATATTCTTGATTCCATCTGCTTATTGTTCCACAGCCAGATATATCATATTTATTATTTAAATATGATATAGTCGCTCCTGTTTTAAATTCTTTTACTATTTTGACTTTATCATCTAAAGTCCATTTCTTATGTTTACCCATGAAAAAACACCTCCAAAGTTCTTCCTAAATAAATTTTAACACATTTACATGTTTCTTTTTATTTAGTGTGAACTTTAAAGGTATTATAATCAACAATTCTTTTTTTATTCTATTTTTTTAGCTTTAACAATAAATCTTTTATTATCATTGGTACAAGTAATCAAAATTAAGTTTGTCTGATCAATAACACCAGTCTGTTCTGGATTTACAATATCTATTCTTTCTACTTGATAAGTATGAGTATTATCAAAACTATGAATTTTGATAATATCTCCCATTTTAATTTTACGTAGATTTCCAAAAATATTTTTTATTCCATGTCCAGCTAAAATAATTTGTTTTTCATCTAAATTTTTACTTCTAGAAGACATTGCTACATGATTTAATAAATTTTTATCTGTAATTCCCATTACTATTTCTCTTTTTATATGAAGTCTTTCAATTTCAACATAACCAATATAATCATGCTCATTTTTAGAGATATCATTAACAAATATATTTTCAATATCCACAGTATGATTTTGATAATCAATCTTTTCATATATAAAAATAGTTGATAAACTCAAAATTGCAACAATAATGATTTTTTTAGTCATGTTTGGGAATCTGTAAAATAACTATATTTGCGATTAAAACTATAACTAATATTAACTTAACAAAGCCAATATAGTTATAAGTGTTTGGCAATACTTTTTCTATATCTTGATCTGTATTGTTTTTCTGTATAGTATTTTCTTTCGTATTGTTACTTACATCCTCCATCTTATTATCCTTATTATCTTCATTTTTTGGTTTTTCTTTGATATTTTGACTTTTATCTTCATCATTCTTTTCATTTGGCTGATTATTTTTTTCATCTACCTGATCATCTTTTTTGTTATCTTCTTTTTCATCTACTTGATCATCTTTCTTGTGATCTTCTTTTTCGTCTACTTGTTCATCTTTTTTATCTTCTTCTTTTTCACCTACTTGATCTTCCTTTTCTGAATTTATCTCTAAATAATAGTCAACAAAAGGAGTATATTGATCTTTATAATAAATTTCAAATTCATATTTTTTTCCATCTATTGGATCTAAAATATAATATTTTCCAAACAGTAATGCCATAATATAACCACCTGGATTAGATAATTCTATCGTTGTAAATTCCTTATCTTTAGAAATTAGTATATCACCATAAAGATTATAGATGTTATCTGCTGCATAAACAGTATATCCTGAATTATCTTTATAATTAGTGATATTAATCCTTCCCATTGCATTATCTAGAGGAAATCTTATATAGTAATCTTGACTATAATTATCCTGTTCTATTTCAAATATATAAGGATTATCAATATAAAATTCTCTTGGTACATTTATTAAAATAATTTCATAATGACCCTTCTGTAAAGTAAAATCAGAATTATAAATTCCATTTGAAGTTGTTAATTCATCACTATATTCATCGGTGTCTATATTATGAATTTTAAATTTAATCTCACCATTGACAGGAATATTATATCCTCTATCATAAAATTCAATTTTTAAGTTTACTGCTTCATAATGATTTGTTTTAATTTTAATAGATGATTCAACTTGTAAATTTCCTGATAAATATGCTAAACTTTGATGATTGGAACTATAATAATAAATAGAATTACTACCATTTTTCTTTCTTACCAATTTAATTTCTTCTGTATCAGGGGATACTACAGAAATATACAGACCATTGTTAACTATTTTAGCATTACCACCAACTACTTCATAACTATTCAAAATTTTATTAGTATCTTCTAATATTATTTCTTTAGAATAATCACCATAAATTATAGAATCATGAAATGATGGTTTTTGATAAAAATTATGAATATAATCTTCGATTTCTTCTTTATAATCAGTGATATCAATTTCTGTTGAGCCATTTTTTTCCGTAGTCCAATATACTCTATCACCAATTATTTTTTCCCAAATTAATTCTTGAGCTGCCATATAATAATACACATTTCTATTATTTACTTTATTCTCCACATAACTAGAAACTAATTCAAAATATTGTTTGTTTTCTTCTGATAATGAACTATTATTTGTGATGGAATAATCTGTTCCTACAATAAGATATGGATCTAAGCAATATAATATTTTTCCATCCATTACTATAAATCCTAATTGCCCAGAATAAGTTTTACTATCACTTACACGATTACTATAAACATTGTCAATATACTCAACAGTTGGAGTCATCGCGCTAACATGATTAATTCCTAAAAAAATAAATAAAATCAACAACCATAATTTTTTATTACTCATAAATTCTCCTTTCTAATGAACCCCTTCGGCCATTAATATAGAAGAATAATAATAAAAAAACAAATGACTATTTTTCTTTTTTTGCTTTCTTTTCTTGTCTATTTTTTCATTTTCAACAACCAATTTTTTGATTTTGGAGAAAAAATTTTAATCAGTATTAAAATTCAACATTTTATAATTTTATTGACGATATTTTTTTCTTATACTATAATTGCTGTAAATGGTGGTGGATATATGGACTATAATTTAAAAGGATACCAAACAAAAACTGAGATTAGTAAAAAAGAAAAGAAACAAAAATTATTAGAGTCTGCCTATCAACTTTTTACTACAAAAGGAATTCATAATACTTCTATTCAAGATATTGTAGATAAAGCTGGTGTAGCAAAAGGAACATTTTATTTATATTTTCAGGATAAATATTCCTTACAAAAAGAACTTATTATTAAAAAGTCAAAAGAATTATTTCAAAATGCTTTAAATCATCTTGATAAAAATATAAATAATTTTGATTCTCAATTTATTTTTATAATTAATTACATCGTTGATGAAATGAAACAAAAAAAAGATTTAGTAAAATTTATCGCAAAGGATTTGTCGAACGGTTTTTATAGTGATAAGTTTTCTACTTTAATCGACGAAAAAGAAATTGGTATTTATCATACATTTGAAAAAGCTTTAAAAAAACATCATATTCAATTAAAAAATCCTAATGTGACTCTTTATATGATTATAGAGTTAGTAGGATCTACTTGTTTTAGTTCTATTCTTTATGAAAAACCTTTACCAATTGAAGAATATAAACCTTATTTATATCAAACAATTCAATTAATATTAAACGAAGAAACCAAGTCAAATTGACTTGGTTTTAGCTAATTCTATAATGACCTACTATTTTATATAAGGAAATTGCATCTTCTTCATATAATGGCCTTTTACTATGATGAATAATATATGGAATTCCTTTTTTAGTTCTTTTATCTGAAACAATCGCAATGTGATTTTCAAAAACTACAATATCACCTGCTTGCCACTCATTGATTTTATTTAAATTCACTGTTAATGGTATTGCATATTTATCTAAATATATTTTAATATTCTTTACTCTTCTAAAATCAATATTCTTATCTATAGTTTCTGTATGATAATCATTTTTATTTTGAATCATATCTTGATTTATTAATTCCATTAAATCATAGCCTGAATTTTTAAGTGCATAGGCTATTACGTCTGTACAAACGCCATACTCATCATTCGGATAACCAGATTCATAATATTTACTTTTGTATTTTGGTTTAGAATTTACATATTTTTTAGCATTTTTCAAGATATCTGTCTGATCATCTATTCCATCTTGATCTTTATCTATTTTACTTGCATAGTCTTCTATATTAAAATATTCATTATTATAAGTTCTTGCTGGAAATAAATTAAAATAATTTAGAATCAAAACAATTAAAATTATAATCAAAATAAATAATTTTTTCATAATTTAATTAAAAATATTCCTATTATAATAACAATACCAGCAACTATTTTTTGTACCATTTTATCTTTCTCTTTCAAAAAGACATAGCCGAAAATTGCATTTAAAATAACAGAGATACTACAAAGAGTTGCTACTAAGACTACACTTTCTAATTGATAGGCTCTTAACTGAGAAATAATCATTGTTCCCCAGGCAAATGATGTTAAGATGATTGCTTTTTTATTTCCTCGTTTCCATTCATTTTTAATTTCTTTTAATTTAATTTTTTCAAATAAAAGAATTAATATAGATGGTGTTGCTAAACTAATAAAAACATAAAAAGGAAGACAAAATTCATTAGAATTATTTACATCAATGAATAATGCAATCGCATAACTTAAGTTGGCAAGGATTCCTAACCATACATATTTGTTTAATTTTAATTTTCCCTTTTCATAGAATACTAAAATATTACTCAATATAATTAAAGTAACACCTATTAATTTTAAAATAGAAATTGGTTCTTTAAAAAAAGTAATTCCCATAATAATCATAAATACTGTGGATAACTGTTTTAGAATGCTATAGGAAGAAGCATCTACCCCACTTCTTACAGTAGTGCCCAATCGATCATTTACTATATAAAATAAAATGGCTAAAAATAAGAAAAAATATACATGAATATCACTTGGCAATTTCCACTGAAAAAAAGGAATTAGAAGAAGACAAAAAAGACAACCAATCCATTCTAAAAGAATTGTTAATGCTCCTGCTTTTTCCATTTTAAATGTTGCCTTTTTATACATTTGCGTAAACATGATATCTAATATTAAATACAAGATTATAAACTTCATTTTATCACCTGTTTCATTATAACAAAAAAAGATGAAAAATTCATCTTAATCTTTGGAAATCAAATCACAAATTAATCCACTGATTTCTGTTGGATTTTCTAACGACAATCCTTCAATTAATCTTGCCTCTGCATAAAGAATTTTTGTATACTTTTCTAATTCTTCTTTATCGCTTTCAAACAATTTTTTAATTTTTTGGGCGATTGGATGGTTTTCATTAATTTCTAGAATTGTATGCGCTTTTATTTTTTCATCTGTAGGCATTGCATTAATTACTTTTTCCATTTCTACAGACACAGATCCTTCTGTTGTCAAACATACTGGATGATTTTTAAGTCTATGAGTAAATCGAACAGATTCTACATGTTCTGTTAATTTTTCTTTCATAAAATCAAACATTTCTTTATTTTCTTGATTAATTTTATCTAATTCTTCTTTTTCTTCTTTACTCTCTAAATCTAAGTTACCATCTGATACATTGGCAAATGGATGTTTCTCATATTCCATTAAAGCTTGAATTGTAAACTCATCTACATAATCTGTTAAGTATAAAATATCATATTTCTTTTCCTTTACAGATTCTACTTGTGGTAATAAATCAATTTTGTCTATTGTTTCTCCACAGGCATAATAAATTTTGTCTTGATCTTTTTCTAAGTTTTCCACATAATCTTTTAATGTAATATAGTCTTTTTTATTTGCAGAATAGAATATTAATAAATCTTTTAATTTATCTTTATCCATTCCATAATTATTATAGACTCCAAATTTTATTTGTGCACCAAATGTTTTGAAGAATTTTTTATAGTCTTCAAAATGATCTTTCATCATTTTTTCTAATTCAGATTTAATTTTATTTTCAATATTTTTAGCAATAATTTGGACATTACGATTTTTTTGTAACATTTCCCTAGAAATATTTAAAGATAGGTCTTCACTATCGACTACACCTCTTACAAAACTGAAGTAGTCAGGTAATAAATCTCCACACTTATCCATAATTAATACACCATTTGAATATAATTGTAATCCTTTTTCATATTCTTTTGTATAAAAATCATATGGAGCATGACTTGGAATATAAAGCAATGCTTTAAAACTACATTGACCTTCTACAGAGTAATGAATAACGTGCATTGGTTTTTCATAATCATAGAACTTATCACTATAGAAATTGTTATATTCTTCTTCTGTGATATCTTTTTTATTTTTCTTCCAAATTGGGATCATGCTATTTAAAGTTGTAATTTCTTTTACTGTTTCATATTCAGAGTCAGACCCCTCTTTTAATTTACGATTTTCTACTTCCATTTTAATTGGATATTTAATATAATCAGAATATTTTGTTACTAAACTTCTAAGTTTATATTCTGTTAAATAATCACTATATTTTTCATCTTCTGTATCTTCTTTTAAATGAAGAGTAATTGTAGTACCGACATTCTCTTTATCTTTTTTCTCAATTGTATAACCATCAAGTCCTGTAGATGTCCACAAATATCCTTCTCCATTTAATTTTTTTGTATGAACAGTTACTTTATCACTAACCATAAATGAAGCATAAAATCCAACCCCGAATTGTCCTATAATATCAACATCATTTTGATTTGGATTTTCTTCTTTGAATGCTAAAGAACCACTTTTTGCAATTGTCCCTAAATTATTTTCTAGTTCTTCTTCGTCCATTCCAATTCCTTTATCAGAAATTGTTAAAGTTCTTTTCTTTTCATCAAATGATAAGAAGATGTCAAAGTTATCCTTATCAATTTTTATATTGTTATCAGTAAGAGATTGGTAATACAATTTATCCATTGCATCACTAGCATTTGATATTAATTCTCTTAAGAATATTTCTTTGTTTGTATAAATAGAGTTAATCATTAAATCTAACAATCTTTTTGATTCTGATTTAAATTCTCTTTTTTTCATATATTTGCCTCCTTAGATTGATCTTCAATCTAAGATTCATTATAGTACCGTTTCTAGCACTTGTCAAGCGTGAGTGCTAAATGTCGATTGTTTTTCCATTTTCACAATGTTTATAAAATTCTGCTACTGTAAGATGATATTTCGGTAATTGATATTCAAATAACATTAAATTATCTGAATTATAGTTTTCTTCTAATTCATCATATACAAATTTATTTTTTACATCCAATAATAGTTCTTTTTTAGAAGAGTACTCATGAATTCCTCTAAATTTTTCATAGGAATGTTCAAACCAATAATAGTGATCATTTTTATGAAAGATTAGGAATGTATGAGTTGGACATTTATCTCCATCATAATAGACTATAAAATATGTTTCAAATAAAAAATTTGTTTTTTGAAAGTAATATCGTTCCAATTCAACTTGATCCCAACATACTCCTAATTTATTTTTTATCAATTCTGTTGGAGATTGTAAGCGATATTTTTCACTATAAGTGTTATCCACAATTTGATGTGACTTTTTATTAGAATCTATCCAACCATAATGGATGTTTTCCATAAGATTCATAATTTCAAATTCATTATAATAATTCCATATTCCAAGATGACCTTTTGTTGAAATTTTATCAATAATTACTTGTACATCTTCTAAGATCCAAGCATATCTTCCAACTGAATATTCCCCACAAATATATTCTTGATAATGATTTTTTTTCATATCATTTACAAATTCTTCTGTCATATAAACACAATCTACTAAATTGCATTTACATATGATATATCCTTGATTAAGAGGTACATTTTTTATTAAGGACATTAACTCTTGATCTTCTAAATCACTTTTTGCCGGTTTTGTCATACTAGCATGAATATATAATTCTCCACGATAATTGGTTTTCCAACTACGAGTTTCTATTTTCTTTTTTCCTTCTTTTATTAAAGTTGCGAATGGTTCTGTTAAACTTAATACTTTCATAACTACCTCCATTAATTGAAATCGAATACTAATTTATTATCTTCTAATTTTAATTTTGCTGAAAATTCTTTATTATTTTTAGAAATAAAACCTTCTATTTTGGAAGATTCTCCTTCTTTTAGTATCTTGATAGCATTATTTTTAGAAATTACTCTTTTACATATTACTCCATTAATTTTAAATGTACAACCATTTTTATATCCTAAGCAACCATATCCATAACGATTTCTAATAACATCTTCTCCACAAATTGGGCATGTACCAATTTTATCTCCATAAAATCCAGTATCTATTTCTTTTTCAATAGGAATATTTTCCTTTTGAAATACTTCACTAATCTCTTGTTTTGTTAAGTTGACAACATCAGATATTTTCCATTCATTGTGGAAAACTTTTTTTAATCCTTGTCCTAATGTACTTGTTTTATACTTATCCATGCTTATTTTCATTTGAAGTAATGATTCTATTAAATAAATTCCTCCTGGTAATATTGTATATACATCCTTTTTTAAATCAATATATTTACTTTTTAAAGCATTGTTTATAATTCCTGTTCTTGTAGCTTCTGTTCCTAGTTCTAATCCTTCAAAAATTGCTTTGTAATCGTCGGTATCATCTTCTATTTCTTCGTCTTTTTTTGCCTTTTCTTCTTTAAAAGGATTTTTTAAATAATTATTTAATGTTTCAATTGTATAATGCTTTGGTGCTGTTGTTTTTTTCTCTTTTGGCTCAAATTTAATATTTACAGCATCTCCAACAGTAAGATTTGGTAATATTTTATCATTTTTGCTATAATCATCGTATTTTGTCCAACCTGGTTCTTGAATAACAGTTCCTTTTAATGTAAATACTTCAAAATCTCCGACAGATATTGTGATTTCTGTTTTTTCAATTTTACAATCTTGATTACAAAATACAGCAACAAATCGTTTTAAAACTGTTTTATACACAAGTAATTCATCTTCGGATAAATCTGCCTTTTTTGGTATTTTATAGGTTGGAGTCAAAGCAGAGTGGGATTCTATTTTGGAATCATCAAAAATTGTTTTTTTATCTTTAAATTTAACAGGATATCCCATTTGTTCTATATTAGAGATAATTTTTTTTATTTTATCTTTTTCTGCTGTTGCTAAATATTCGGAGTTAGTACGAGGATAAGTTAAATAGCCCTCTTCATATAGTTTTTGAGTAATTGCTAAAGACTTATCCATAGGCATTTTATATTTTTTTCCAAGATAATTTTGTAATTTTGTTAGGGAATAAAGTTTTCCTGGTTGTAATGTATCTTTTTTTACTTTTTTATTGGTTACAATTGCTTTTTCTTGATTATATTTTTGGCAAAGTTCTTGTGCTTTTTTTAACTGATTTTTATCAAATTTTTCTTTAGAATTTAATTCTACGAATTCATTATTAGTCTGTTCATTAGAAGAAATTCCGTAATAAATATCGGGTATAAAGTTTTGAATTGCCATATCTCGATCGTAAATAGCCTTTACAATAGGAACAATTACTCTTCCAACACGAAGTAATGTTCCTGTTTTTAAGGTTGCATATCTTGTTAAATTAACACCATATAACCAATCTACATACGTTCTAGCAAATCCTTCATTTGCTAAATTATCATATTCTGTTTCTTCTTTCATTTCTTTTAACCCTTGACTTACAGTTTCAGGAGTTTGATCAGGAAGCCATAATCGAAGTTGTTTTTTAGGATTTTGAATGGCATTTTGGACACATAATCTTACTATGATTTCTCCTTCTCTATCGGAGTCTCCTGCATTTACAATGGTATCCACATCTTCTCGATTGATTAATGTTTTCATTAAGTTGAATTGTTTAATAATACCTTTATCTGGTTGCTTATTTTGGTCAGTTTTTAAATGAAAATGAAATTTTTCTGGAAAGCAAGGAAGGTTATCCATAGTCCATCTAGTAGTTGTCGCATTACTATAATCTTCTATATCATCTAAAGTAAACAAATGTCCAAAAGCCCAAGTTACTAAATAATCGTTATTTTCAAAATAACCATCTTTTCTAGTCATGTTACCAATTCCTGCAACAATATTTCTAGCAAGGCTTGGTTTTTCTGCAATAATTAAGATCATAGTACATCTCCTTTTTTATTTTATTATAACATATTGTTTTATCTTTCACATAATAAAAGGGATGAAATAAATAGTTGGAATATGTACTAGAAATGTTACTAATATCATAAGTTATTTATCTTTCGACATGAACTCCCATACCTTTTAGAAATATTTTTTTAGAGTTATTCACAAGTAAACTAATAGTTCCGCTTTCAAGATTTTTGGTATTTTGAAATTTTATAGTACTTTGAAAATAAGAAAATTCAGCCAAGGCTAGAAAAATTCTTATTACTATTAAACTGACGATTTTTTAGTATCCTTCTTCATAACAATCTTCTTATATTAAGTGTCATTTTATTATAACTTAAAGTGATATTTATATTCTATTTATTGAGATAATTTACATATTATAGGTATAAAATTATGGTTGATATATGTGAATTCTTACACAACAAAAAAGTTCTAAAAATTTAGGACTTTATATAAAAAATCGCATAACGATCAAATTTCTATATGACATAGTTTTAAAGAAAATTACCGTTTTTTTGTTTTTACACCTTTCTTATTTATTTCATATCATTTTCATATTTCTTTTTCAATACTTTAATTAAATTATTTGTAACTAGTTCGTAAGCTCCTAATTGTCTATATTGATAGTTTATATGTTTAAAATTATTTAAATTAACTGGTTTTAATACGATTTTAGGTAAATCTTTATAAGTTAGTCCTTTAAATGGCAGGGTTTTGAAATGATTTAAGCATATTAATTTATAATCATTGTGATAATCATCATCTAATATAACATAATTTGTTATTTCATTTTTTTCAGGTAATCAACTATACCTAGTAAACGTGATGGTAACTTTATATCACCCAAACTTCCTCGAAAATTTGGGTCTATAAAATCAATATTATATATACTTAATTTTTCAAATTGATATTTTAAAGATTTTCTTCTAGTCTCTATTCCATTCATTTGCCGAGAACTTATCATAACCACTTTGGCATTATATATTTGAACGAATAGTTTTAGAACTTCAACACTTTCTGATAAAAATTCTGAACAATTATCATTAAGAACACCATCTATATCTAAAAATATTATATTTTTCATAAATCACCCTAAAAAATAAAACTTGATATTTTTATACCAAGTTTCATATTAACAAACACTCTGGTTCGACTAAATCTAAATGGCAGGGGTGGCAGGAGTTGAACCCACATGAACGGTTTTGGAGACCGTCATTCTACCATTGAATTACACCCCTAACTGAACGTATTCACATTATAGCATATATTTTTGTAATTATCAATATATTTATTTTTTTGCATATAATTTTATAGGTGATGTTATGGCAATTTTAAAATATACGACAAAGGAAAGGGATTTATTAGCGCGTTTAATGAGAGCAGAAGCAGTCGGTGAAGGAGATTTAGGAATGTTAATGGTTGGCAATGTTGGAATTAATAGAACGATTGCTGATTGTTTAACTTTTAAGGATATAAGATCTATTACTGATATGATTTATCAGAGTCCAGGTGGTTTTGCTGGTAAAGATAGTCCGCTATTTTTCAGTAATCCAACAACTGCCCAAAGAAATTTAGCAGATCGTGTTATTAATGGGGAATATTATTATCCGGCAACAAATGCTTTATGGTTTTATGCACCCAAAACAGGAGAAAATTGTTCTAGTACTTGGTGGGGACAAGAATTATCAGGAAGATATAAGAATCATTGTTTTTACAAACCTGCTTCTGGTGTTTGTACGCAAATTCATTAAAAAAACTTACTTTTCAGTAAGTATTTTTTATATAATTAGCTTTTGACCTATTGATAGTAAATTGGATGTTAAGTTATTTTTTCTCCTGATAGAATCTACTGTTGTATTATATTTTTGTGCGATGGAGTATAGGCTATCTCCTTTTTGAACTATATATGTAGTTTGTTGTGATGTTGAATCTTTTGATACTGGAATTTTTAAAATTTGACCTATCGATAATAGATTGGATGTTAGGTTATTATAATCCATTAATTCAGATTGTGTTAATCCATAATTTCTGGATATTGAATATAAATTATCTCCTTTTTTTACAGTATATTCTATATAATTATTTTCACTTTTTGTCGGTATTTTTAAAGATTGACCAATAGATAACAGATTAGATGTCAAGTTATTTAATTTTTTCAATTCATCTACTGTTGTATTATATTTTTGTGCGATAGAGTACAAGCTATCTCCAGATTTTACTATATATGTATCCGATGTTGTTGTTTCTTGTTCTTGCGTAGGTATTTTTAATAATTGACCTATGCTTAAGGTGTTGGATGATAAATTATTAGTATCTTTTAATTCATTTACAGTAACTCCAAATTTTTTAGCAATGCTCCAAAGACTATCTCCTCTTTGAACAGTGTAGTAGTTTCCTGAAATTGGAACATATTTTGCTCCTACATATTCAGCTATTCCTTTTACTACTGCTTCTGTTAATTCTTCGTAATGATTTTTTAATAAATCGACATCGTCACCTGTACTATCTAAAAAGCCATATTCTACAATAATTGGTTGTGTTTTTCCAGTATTTCTATGGATAAAGTAATAATCTTTAGATGTGTCGCTTGGTAATCTTCTTTGATAAGCTTTTCTAACATTTTGACCTGTTGCTTCTATATTCTTTAAAATATCATTGGCAAGAGTACTGCTATTTCTTAGGGCATATATTACTTCAGCACCATCGCCACCTCCTGCATTTATGTGATTAGACACAACAATTACATTCGAATTATTTCCATACGCATCTAAAATTCTATTAACTCTATCAGTAGGATTTAATGTTTCGTCGGTAGTTCTAGTCATTGTAACCGGAATACCTAATTTTTTTAATCTATCATACATGTATTGTGAAATTTTTAAGGTCAATTCTTTTTCTATAATTCCATTTCCGCTTGATCCCGGATCATCGCCACCATGACCAGCATCAATTACCACTTTATAATCTTTCATACATATTCCTCCTAGAATAGTCTATGTAAATTGTCTATTTTAGCAACAAAAAAAAGATTGAAAATCAATCTCAATTTTTTTATTAGAATAAAATTATAATCTATAATATTATTATTAGCTATTATTTTCTTTTATCCAATCCAATAGATTATTTAAAACATCCTCTCTATTTTTTGAAACATTCACAAATTTAATGTTATTTTTCATACAATCTTCTTTATAATTGTTACTATCTTTTATCCAAATATCAAAATATAATTCTAACTTTCTTACTGACTCTGTATATGTCCAATCATGTTTCTCATCATACTTTATAGTATTCTCAACTAATTCTTCTATAGTAGCATCTGGATAACCAAAAACTATAACTAAATAACCGTTTTTCAAATATTTAATGATATCTTCTATTTTTAAACTATGATAATCCAATATATAATTTAAATTTGGTTCAAATTCTATACTCTTGTTGAAAAAATCTAACACCATTTGATAGGCTTCTGACATATTTAATTCTATACATTCATTTTTAGTGTCCTTTCTTAGCCCACACATATTTACATAAGATGAGGTTATAACATCTCCTTGTATCAAACTATAATTTTTAAACTCATTTAATATTTTTTTTGAAATGGTTGTTTTACCTGATCTAGGTACTCCTGTTAATATTATATTTTTCATAAAATCTCCTCTCACCTAATTTATAACATAAAATTTATCTATAAAAAAATGAAAGAATTTCAAAAATATACTTAATATTTTAACCAAAACTATAATTTAATAAACCAATTTTAAAATTTAGAATAAATTTAATTGAAAATATTTAATATCTAGTCAACTAAAAAAATTAACAGAAAGTTAATTTTTTTGGTTTTTCTTAATGTTTTTCTTCCACTTAAATTTTATTACTTTTTCCTCTATTACATGTTTCACACAATGTTTGTAAATTTTTCATTCCCGTTTTACCACCTTTAGAAACCGGAATGATATGTTCTACTTCAAGTTTTACACCATCCTCTTTTCCAATTATGAATTGTCATCATTAAATAGTCATCAATATTAGAATTTTCTATTTCATTCTTTATTCTAACCGAATAAGAATCAATAAAATCTGGTAATACTTCTAAATTATATTTTGAATTGACATTTATGTTTTTTTATATAATTCTGATTTATTTTTTAATTTTTTTAAAATAAGTTTTAAATATAAATTCTTTATATTTTTTCGATAATAAAATAGACAAAAATAGAAATAAGCAAAATTATCATCATTAATATTATTTGTCAATATGATACTAAAAATTTTAAAATACAACTCAACATAAATAACATTAAAAGTTCAATCGCTTCTTCTTCATCTTGAGTATTTCTATAATATCTTCTTGCCTTACTACCAACTTCTAAAAAAATAAGGACTAGAAAAACTATTAAAGTCTTTACTGGCCCCTTTATATTTTCATTATATCATGTACAATACTTATATGAAACGCAATTCTACATAATTTACATATTTTTACCATTCGATAAATCTACTCCAATATTCATTTGTAGAATTAGAAACACAATTGAAATATTTTTCTAACTGGTTACTAATTACTTTAGCCTTTTCATTAATTGGATTTCCCAGACTATAATAATCTTTTTTTAAAGAGCGAGACATCATATCAGAAAATAATACAGCTCTATCTTCTTTATAATTTGATTTACTATAGGCTGACAAAAAATAGGCAGGATTAGAATAATAATATACATATTCATTTGTTTGATTGCCGTATACAAATCCACTCGGATTATAATTATTCATACTATTTTCAAGTTCAACGGCTCCAATAATTGTAGCCAAATAGCAATCTATATAGTGCATAATTTCATGATGAAGTGTATTTTCAAATAAATAACCTTCTGTACTAATCAAAATAATCACTTTATTCACATTTCTATTATCTGTTAGTCCTGACATAGAACTATTTATATTCTTCACTAAATAAATTGTTAATGATTTCCATCTATTACTTATTTCATAAAAAAAACTATTTGGATATTTTCCTAAAGCGACATCTATAGTATTTAATATTTTATTAATCTTTTGATCATCATATTGTTTCTCATAACTATTAATATAGTTATCATCTATTTCATCTTTATAACCAACACTTACCCCATACTTTGCTTTGATATTTTTTCTCAATCTATCATTTTCAGTAACAAAAGGACTTTCACTAGAATTCGTTCCGTTATTTTGATTACTAGTTATATCTTCCTTTTTATTTCCAACATTGCTATTTTCTTCTTTTTTAGGTTTTTCCTCTTTTTGTGAAGTATTTTCTTGACTTTTTCCATTTTCTTCTTTTTTTGAAGTATCACTTTCTATATTATTTTTTGTCTCCTTAGTACTGGGTTTTCCAGTATTCTTTTTTACTTTCTTTTTATTATCACTCTTAGAATTTTCTTGTTTTATATTTTGAACTTTTTCTGAAGTGTCATCTTTAATACCTTCCTCATTAGAAATTTCTTGCTCTTTTTGTTTATCATCTTCATCCAAAACTTTGTCATTATCTTTTAAATTATCTTTTGATTTTTTTTCATCTTGATCTTCACGAATAGGATTGTTTTGAATTCCTAGATTAGAACCATTTTTTACTTCCACAAAACTCAGGTAGCATTTGACACAAATTAATAATAAAACAATCACTATAAGTAGAATAATGAACACTTTTTTCACATTTTTATTCATTGTAATCCCTCATTTCTATATTACAAGTTCATCATTTTAATGACTCAGAACTATCTTCTATATCCTTCGTTATTCCTTTACCTGTATTGGGATGATAATGAGAATAAATAGAATCGAGACTAAATAATAAAATCAAAATCACTATTATAATTATTTTTACCTTTTGATTGATTTTATTAAATAAATCATCTAGTAGTGGAGCAATAATATAGGTAAAAATACAACCACCTAGTCCAAATACTAACAACCCTTCTAAACAGATTCTTCCATCTAAATTTAAAAAGTAACCACTATAATCCCACCACTTCATACCTTTAAAAGTCTCTAAATACCATGCTGTTGAATATTCCACTATTCCACAGATTGAAAAAGATAATAGAAATAAAAGCCATGGTTTATCTCTAAATTTCTTAAGCAAAATAATAATTAAAATACAGCCCCAACCATAAATTGGTAACCAAGGTCCAAACATTGTACCACGATTTACAAATGTACCAGAATTAAATAAATGCAAAGAGACTTCCCATAACCAACCAATAATAGATCCGGTAAAGAAAAACAAAATAAGATGCGATAAAGTATAGTCATGATGATAATTTATATTTAACCACTTACGTCTTTTTACTTCCGGAATAAAATATTTTTGACTTGGATATGTTTTTAAATTGGAATCTCCATCTAAATAAAGATCTTTTAAATATGCTTTATTATTTTTAACGTTTTGATTTCTAAGTTCCATATAAAATTCTGCATATATAGATTCTTTATAAGGATTAAAATAAAAAATATTGGATAATCCTATAGTCAATCCACCTAAAATATACCATACAATTAAACTAATATCTAATTTGAATAACTCAAATTTATGACCTTTCATCATTTTCTTAGAAAGTTTAAAGCAATCTTTTGAAGTCAGTTCTGGATTTTCTGCTAATAAATATGGAATCATACTGTATTCATAATGCTTTATAAATCCGCCAATAATTGTAAGATCCCAAAGGAAAGAAAAAATGGCTTTTTTTAACATAATAATAGCGACATTTTTAGTTTGTTTTACACGATAAACAAATAAAATTTTATCCACTGAAGTTTCATCGTATTTCCTTTGTTCTAAAAAATATCGATTTTTACCAACAATCAAAATATTTTGAACAAATAGATAAATAAAAATATAAATGAATAATCCTATTGAAATGGTAATTAAAATAGGAATTGAATTATTAAAAATAAACTGATTAAAAGCATTTAAAATGCCAATTACAATAGATCCAGTGCCAGTAATTTGATTAAAAAAAACAGATAACACTCCTCTAGTTGGCTTATAACTAGAGATATTCTCTACTACATTTGAAATTTTCGTTTTATGTATTAAAGTTTCAACAACATTAAAATTATTCGTTCCTTTAAAATCATTTGTAATATTTACTACTTGTTCACTTTCTTTGATATTATCAATTGTATTATATTTATACCCACCACTTAGAACAGTAGTTACTATAAAACAAACAATAATACCTCTCCATAGATGGCCCTTCAAATTTTTTTCCGCTCTTTTTTTTAGTTCTATTAATTTCATATATCTTACACCTATTATCCATTATAACATAAAAGACTCTCCAATTAGAGAATCTTTTTCATTTAATTGTTTATCTTTTATATTGATATGAAATATTATCTTCCATTTCTTTTCCATTTTTTTGAAGTTGTTCTCTGATTACAGCTCTTGTATAATATACTGCTCCTGCCAAATCTATTTCTTGATCAATAAAATCATAATGTTTTTTTGTAGAATCCCATACAGTAGCATGCTTATGAACAAACTCCTCATTTAAATTTAAAGTCTTAATTTGAGAAAAGGAAATTTTGCCTCTTAATTCAATCATTTTTTTAAAGTATTCCGTCAATTTATCAGGATTGTATCTTCCACCATGCAATTGATAAATATCATAAAAATCTTTTACTCTAGTATTCAATACATCTTCCTTATTGCTTTCTACTATAATGCAAAGTTTTTCTGCTAGATATTCTTCAAAAGAGGGAACATAAACTTCAAATAAATCATCACCATCAAATATTGCTGGCATTACACGATACTCTGGTTCAATCAATCGATTATAATGTTCTTGATAATCAATTCCTATATTTTGCTTTAATGTTTCATAATTGGCATTTAAAGAGATTTTGTGAATTCCTGTTTTTGTTGTTGTAACTTCTTTAGATAATTGAAATTTAAATTGATCAGGAAATTCATCCTCAAGTATGTTAGTAAGCAATTCAATATTACTTTCAAATGAAGTCAAAGATGCTAAATCTATATCTGTTATTGCTCTTACAACTCTTCCTAAATAGGCAATCTCTGCCGAACTACCTTTAATTAGAATATCCTCTAAATTATATTTGCTAATTCTTTTTAAAAGACATCTTGCCACAAATGTACTATAAACACTACTAACACTCATATTGAGTCTCTTTGCTTCTTTTTTCATATAACTTTTCATTTGATTAATACTAGTAAATTTTTGCATGTTAACCACCTTTTAAGTGGCTATTATAATATATTTTTTTCAGGAATGCAAATTAATTATTCACATGATGTCTAGATGGATATGTATCCTGAGTAATTGCTTTAAATATATAGCCGTGGCTTTTTCCATATTGAATAATATCACGAATTGCATTTAATGTTTTATAATTACTTTCAAAATCATGCAATAATACTACATTATTCTTATATACTAAGTTATTTACTACATTGTTATATACTTGAGCCGCTGTTCTCGCACCTCCAGCATCTTCACTAGAAACATTCCAATCAAAATAAATAAATCCTTCATCTAATACTCGTGTTGTCAAAATACTCATAATTCCTGGAGAATATCTACGACTTACCGTATTTGAACTTCCTCCAGGAAAACGAATAATATTAGGCTTTGTTCCAATAATATTAGAAACTTTATTCTGGATAGATATCAAATCATTAAAATAGTTATCAACAGAACTATATACATAACTATATTCATGTGTATAACTATGTAAAGCTACTGTATGACCATCTTCATATTCTTGCTTAATTAAATAATTCAAACTATCGTCATGATTAATTACAAAAAAGGTTGCTTTCACATTTTCTTCTCTTAAAATTTGTAATAACTGTGGAGTAATTGTACTACTTGGTCCATCATCAAACGTCAAATATATTACTTTGCCAATACCACTAACAGAATCATAATTATAAGGAGAAACGACATTAACTGTACGTGTTATAGTAGAAGTATTATTAGCAGAATCTGTTGCTGAATAAGTAATTGTATATTGTCCAATTTGACTTGTATTGACTTCTCCACTCATAATTAATTTATTTGTTATATCACCGTCACAATTATCAATTACTGTAGCGCCTTGCTCTTCATAAGAGTTTCCTATATTAACAACAACTTGTTCATCTCCGTTAAGTGTAATTTTAGGAGTCTCTATATCATGAAATTGTATTTTTCTAGTTACATTGGTAGTGTTTCCAGAAGAATCTTTTACTGTGTATAAAATTTCTCCCTTTTTATTTTGAATTGTTACATTACTACTAATATTTCCATCATAATTATCAATTGCTTCATATCCCTCTTCTATATACTCTTTTCCAGGGCAAGCATTGCTATTGCCTTTTAATATAAGATTAGGTTTCTCTTTATCTACTACATTCACAATACGAAATTCTGTTGTTTTCAATAAACCCAAATTTAAATCATATTTTATTTTGTAAGACCCTAGTTTATTTTCATCTACTTGTCCCTTTATAGATACTTCTTTATCCTTATTTTGAAACAAATATGTGGCGTGATATCCTGGTTCTTTATACTTTTGTCCTACTTTTAATTCTATCACATTGTTTCCCTTTAATGAAATATTTGGCATCAGTATTAATATTGATAAACTAATACAGAAAATTATTCCAATCACTAAAATCGTAATTTTTATTTTTAAATTGTTACTCATTTTTCTTCAAATTAAACTCCTATACATTCTAAAAAATTAGAAATACTTTTTATTAAAGTATCTATAACTAAAGTACTTTTACCAAATAATCATTATAATTAACTTTCTTCATTATATTGGTAAATAAAACTTCTTAACTGATACTATTTTAACATAAATACTTCACAGTAGCAACGAACTAAACTATAAAAACAAGCTTTTTAGCTTGCTTTTATTTTGTTAATATAATTATTAATGCTAACATACCATGTTGGGTTTGCAGCATATTTGGAATTGATTGTTTCAGCTGTAGTTAAACCTACTGAATAATAATTTCGATACAAATTACTCATAAAACTTGATATTCCTTCTTCTAATGAAGAAAACTGTTGATAGGAACCTCCACCACATCCTGGAGCTCCTTTTTGTCCACCAACATTATAACATTGGTTAACAAGATCACTACAATTCCATGAACATCCTGTTTCATGTAATACAATAGCAACTGCTAAATAAGGATCTATTCCATATTCAATAGCGTAATTTGCAAATATTTCACCAGTTCCTGATAAAGTGGAATTCAAGTTACGATTTAGTTTATCTACTAATTCTTCCTTTGTCAAACCGTCATATACAATTACGGGTTCTACTGTTTGTTCTTCTATGTTTTCATCAACTTGATTGGTAGATTCTTCTGCCTCTTCTTCTGGAGCAACTTCTTCTACTGCTACTTGAGTAGTTTCTTCTTTTGCTTCCACTTCTGTATTTAAATTTGTTGTATCTTTTAGAAGAATATTATTGGAAAGTAAAACTTCGTTACTGTTTTTATTAGTTTCTATTCCTGAATTTGTATTATTTTTTGTTGAAACAATCAGTCCTATTATAAATGTTGAGATTACTGTTATAAAAGCAATAATCTTCAGCTCTGTTTTCAATTTTTCACCTCTTTGAATTTTTTGACGAAAACAATACTGATGTTACCACACTAAATTCACTATGTCAAATTGACATTAATATTATATGCTAAAAAAGAAGTTTTATTCCTATTTTTTAATTGAAAACATATTCATAAATTCCATTGGGACTTTACTTTCTAAATGAATGATTTGATGCGTAACAGGATGTTCAAATTCTAATATATTAGCATGTAATCCAAGTCTTTTTAGAGGATTTGTTTTTGCTCCATATTTTTTATCACCTATGATAGGATGATTCATTTCTTTCATGTGTACTCTAATTTGATTCTTTTTCCCAGTTAATATTTCTATTTGTAATAAGCTATAAGATTTACTTATATTTAATTTTTTATACTTTGTAATAGCAAGTTCACCTTTTTTAGAAGTTGTTGAATGAACTATAAAATTTTTTTCTTCTGTTAAGTATGATTTTATAGTGTTTTCGTTTTTTTCTACTACCCCCTCTACTACAGCAATGTACTCTCTTTTAACATGGTTCCAATTTGCTTGAAGTTGTTCTTTTATTTTCTGATTTTTGGCAAATATTAACAATCCACTTGTATCTTTATCTAAACGATGAACAATAAATACTTTATTGTTTTTATTTTTTGCACGTTCATATGTAATTACCTGATGAAACATTGTTCTTTCTTTTTCATTTTGTGTTGCTATAGTTAATAAATGAGCTGGTTTATCGACTACAATAATAAATTTATCTTCATAAATAATTTGCATCTTTTTTTTGTTCATATTTCTTCACCTATGTTAGATATTATAACAAATACAAAGAAAAAAAGCCAATAAGGCTTTATTTTATTTCGATATATTTTTTCTCTTCGACTTGTTCTTTTTTAGGTACTGTAACTTTTAAAATACCATTTTTAAATTCAGCGTTAATTTCATCACTATTGAAATCTCCTAAATAGAAAGATCTTTCATATTTTCCATATGTTCTTTCACGGCGAAGATAATTCTTTTCTTCATCATTTTCTTCTGCTTCTTTTTCAGCGGTTACTGTAATATAACCATCTTTTGCTTCGATTTTTATATCTTTTTTATCGAAACCTGGAATGTCCATCTCGATATGATAATCGCCACCTTTTTCATAAATATCACACTTCATTCTACCAGCTTCTTTTGTTGGAACAAAGTCATCAAAAAAGTCATCTAAATAAAATTTTCTTGGGATTAAATTCATATCCACACTTCCTTTCACAATTATCATTATACTCTTTTTTTAGCACTTGTCAAGTATGAGTGCTAATATATTATTAATTTATGCAAATTTTTTTAAATTATACATTTTTGTTAAAAAGTTATATAATTTTTATGGTGGTATCGATGGAGCAAATAAGAAAATTGGAGTCAATGATTCATGAATGTAATCATATTGTATTTTTCGGTGGAGCTGGTGTTTCAACAGAAAGTGGAATTCCGGATTTTAGAAGTAAAGATGGATTATATCATATGAACTATGAATTTCCACCAGAAACAATTTTAAGTCATTCTTTCTTTTTCAATAATATGGACTATTTTTTTAAATTTTATCGAGAAAAAATGAATTCTTTAAATACAAAGCCCAATATTTGTCATCAGTTTTTAACAAAATTAGAAAATTCTGGAAAATTAGAAACTATTATTACTCAAAATATTGATGGATTACATCAAAAAGCGGGAAGTAAAAAGGTTCTTGAGTTACATGGTAGTATCTATCATAATTATTGTATGAAATGTCATCAAGAATATTCGGCTAAATATTTATTTTATGAAAAAGGTATTCCTATTTGTAAATGTGGTGGAATTATTAAGCCCAGTGTTATCTTATATGAAGAGCCTTTAGATTCTAATGTAATAGAAAAAAGTATCTCAGCCATAGAAAAAGCGGATTTATTAATTATTGCTGGAACTTCTCTAACAGTTTATCCCGCGAATAGTTTTATTCATTATTTTCACGGTAAGTACTTAGTAGTAATTAATAAGGAAAAAATTCAGTATAATATAAAACCAGACTTAATGATTCAAAAAAATTTAGGCGATGTTTTTAGCAAAATAAAATTGTAGAAAATCTACAATTTTTTTAATGTACCATCTAATATTGAATACAAATATATATTTACCTTTTTGTCGGTAATTGTTTGAATATATTCTTGATATCCCATTAATTGTTTTATATATGCTTCATCTTCTATATTCTTCAATTTGTAATCTATGATGGCAAAAGAATCTGAATATTCTATTAACAAATCAATGATACCATGATAATTTACACAATTTTTTTCATATATAAATTCGTATTCTTGATAAATTTGAACAGTATGTTCAAAAATACCTGTATTAATCAATTTCTGAACTTGCGTTTGTTCAAATTCATTTATTCCTTCATAATTAGGATTCTTAAAATTCATCGTTTCAAAAATTTCATGAATTTTTGTTCCATATAGCATTTTTTGTTTTTCTTCTTTTGAAATTAAATGATGAATTTCTTTTGAAAAATGTTCTTCATTAACTTCCTCATCTACTGATTTATATTCTTCTACTTTTACAGTTTGACCAATATCCTCTATTTGCTCTTTATAGTTTGTTTTTTTTATAAAATTATACTCCTTTGTTAATCCTATTTTCTCAATATCTACAGGAATTACAAATGTTGAAATTTGTGGAAAAATAGAATTTAAAATATCTAAGAAAGATCTATATTTCATTTTTATGAAATCTGGTACTGGCATATTCTGGTTGGAATTATTAGAATCTAAAGATGCCACTAAAATCATCTTTTCTTTTGCTCTCGTTAAAGCAACATAAAATAGTCTTATTTTTTCAGAAATTTCTTCTTTTAAGTATTTATTTTTTAATAATTCTTTATAGAATATCGTTCGAATTCCTTGATCTAAATAAGGAGAGATTATACCATAATCAATATCAAAAAGAAAAGGTTCTTTTAAATCGCTAATATTAAATTTAGCATATAAACCACTATAGTAACAAATATGATATTCTAATCCTTTTGATTTGTGGATTGTCATGATTTTAACCCCTTGCTCTTCTTTTTTTGAAGCAAAAGTAATATCATATTTTTTATTAGTTATATTATCTAAATAAGTACTAAAGTCGTAAATCGTATAACCCATAGTAGTAAATTCTTCAGCAATATCTGTCAGATAATCTAACACTACTAAATGTTTTTCTACATCACCAACTGTAATAATTTTTTCATAAAAATGAAATTTATTAATAATTTCTAATATCAATTCCTTTGGTGTTATTTGAAAACAAGATATTTCATGAATTATTTGAAACAATTCTGTTTTTTCATAATTTTTTTCTACAAAGGAATGAAAGATATTAACATCTGATTCTTCAAATAAATAACTTCTTAACACACTTATAAAAGAATATTCAAAGTTAACATCAATCTGATTGGATAAAATCAAATGTAGAATGTTTCTGATAATAGCAATATCTATACTATCTGTGATAGATTCATCTTTATAAATGCTAAGAGGTATATTTAAATATTCAAATATTTTTTTATAAAGAAAGAAATTTGTTGAACGATCCATTAATATTACAATATCACTATATTTTAAATTTCTAATCTCTTCTTTATCTTTATCAAAAATTTGATATCCACTATCAATTTTTTGCTTAATATCAGAGGCAATTGTAAAGATTTCAATTTCTTCCTTTTTATATTCTGAATTTTTTTCTAAGTTATAATTTAATATTTCTAAATGATTTGAGTGAGGCATAATTCCTATTTCATTGTAGGCTAAATTACCAAATATCATTCTATGACTTTTTGAATAATCTGCCCCACCTAAATTTTGATTCATCACATCATCAAAGATTAAATTAATATCAGATAAAACTTCTTCTCTAGATCGAAAATTTTTATTTAAATCAATTTTTATTCCTCCATCTTGATTTTTATAATTTTCATACTTATTTTTAAACAAATTAGGATTGGCATTTCTAAATCGGTAAATAGATTGTTTAATATCTCCAACCATATAAACATTATTATCTTCAATGTAAGAAATAAATAAGTCTTGTAAATCACTTGTATCTTGATACTCATCAATCATAATTTCTTTTAGAGAATTTTTAATCGAATTTCTAACATTCTTATTATTTTCTAAAACACTAATAGCCATTTTAGCAATATCATTAAATTCATATAGATTATTTTTTCTTTTAAATTCGTTGATTTTTTGGTCAAATAAATTAATAATTTCAATAATAGCGATGATATAATCTTTTGTCTTAAAAATAGATTCTTTCAATTCTTCTACGTTGTCCCATTCTGTTAAAACTGTTAATTCTTTTAAATATTTTGATATTCTATCTTTTATTTCCTTAGCTGTTTCTTCACTATTTTTTGGTAAGCTAGGAAGTGATTTAATATTTTGCTTAATATCTTGATAATTTTTAGATAAGAATAGTTCTTCTAAGACATTTTGTATTTTTTCAAAGTAATCTGGTTCTACATATTCTTCTAATTCATGATAATCAATCATGATAAGTTCTATCTTTTGAAGTAATAATTCTTCATAGTCTTTCATTTTTTGATCAATAAATGATGAATTATAGTAAGTATCTAAATACGTATTTAAATATTTTTCTTTATGAACAATCATATCTAATTTTTGATTGATTGTTAAAATCATTTTTTTTATTTCAAGATCATCTTTTGTACAAAAATCATCAATTAGTTTTAAGAAGAATGGATTTTTTTCTTGATAATATTTTTCAAATATTTCGTCTAAATATTCTTCTTTTTTCAAATTAACAAGGCTCTGATTAATAATTGAAACATCTTTTCCGATTCTCAATAGATAATGATATTTTTTTACAATGGATAAAGCATAGGAATCGAATGTTGTAATATATGCTGCGTCAATTTTATTCAATTCTGCTTGTAAAGTAGGTTCTTTTTTTATTTTTTTACGAATTCTTTCTTTCATTTCAGCAGCTGCTGCTTTGGTGAATGTTAAGATCAATAATTCATCAATATGGATGCCATTTTTTAATTTTTGGATTACTCTTTCACTTAATACTGCTGTTTTTCCAGAACCTGCTCCAGCACTTACAATAATATTAGAACCACTTTTATAAATAGCCTCCTCTTGTTCTTTTGTCCAACGTGGCATATTATTCACCTCCTAGAAAATCATGATAGTTCTGCTCTTTTAGATAAACAATATTTTCTTCTCTTTGATAACAAATATCTTTAAATGAACAAAATTCACAACCAATTAAATTTTGACCTATTTTTTTAGGATTAATATCAAATTGTAAATTTAATATATTGTCGGTAGTTTCTTTTATTTTTTCTTTTGTTAGTTGTTCTAACTTATTCATTTGGTTTTGATTTAGTACTTTTGTATAAGCATAAAATCCTTTGGAAGACAATTTCATTCCTTTTATCATGGAACTATCTGAATAATTACTATCAAATTGTTTTAGTATTTCTATGTTATCATTGCTATATCCATCTAATCGATAAAGTTTCTTTTTTGCTGATTCATAATTTTCTTTTTGATAAGGTAATTTATTATGAATTATTTTTTGTAAATAAAATCCTGCTATCTGAACATTTTTAAGTTTAGAATTTTTAGCTAAATATAAATATATAGGTAATTGCATTTCAATTCCGTAAATTGAATTATTTAAATTAATATCTGGAGTTCCTGTTTTATAATCAATAATGGCAACAATCGTTTGACCATTTTCTTCGCAATATTTCAATTTGTCTATAATTCCCATAAAAGTTACTTGGATTTTATGATTTTGACTAACAAATATTTTTTGTTCATATAATGCATTTTTCAAGCTTGTTGTTTTATCTTGTTCTTTAATGATATCAATTGTATATTTTAAATCTTCTTTTAATTTGTTTATAAAAAATTTTTCTTTGTTCGTTAACTGTTTATCTTTTATATAATCTTCGAATTCTCGTTCAAAATCAAAGTTATCGGAAAAGGCAATTGACAGTATATAATGAAATAAATTTCCTATTAAAGTCATAAAGGTTTCTTCATATTTATTTAATTTCAAAAGATTTGAAATATAATATCGAAATCCACATCTGTTATAATGATCTAAACTTGAATAAGAAAGAAGTAATTTACCATTGGTATATTTTTGAAAATCTGAATTTGCGATTGAATGATATGAGTTATCATAGGTTAAATAGGGGATTGTAGGATAAGAATGATACAATAAATTTAAATCCAAATTCTTTTCGTTGAATTTAATAAAACTGTCTAATTTTTTTGACAAATCTAATTGATTATAGAGATTAGAATAGCTGTAATTTTTAATGTTTGGCCTACAAACTTGTAATTCTAATTCATCAATCAATGGAGATGGATAATACTCTTCTGAATATGATTTTAATTTATAGGAAATAAACAAGTGATCTGTATTTTTTATCAATTTAATGATTTTCATTTTTTCCAATTTATTTTTTTGATCTGATGTAAAGATTAACTTTTTTTTCTTTTCTTTATCACTTAATAAATCTTCATCCTTATAAATTAATGGCATAATTCCTTGATTAAATCCAATTAAAAAGTAATAATTATCTTTTTCTATTTCTTCGAGGCTAGCAATATTAATAGCATTCTTCTTTTTCTTTGGATAAATTTTAGTTTGTCTTATTTTTTGTTTTATTATTTCTATAAAAATATTTTTATCTTCACAATCTGAGAATTGATTACAAATATCAATGACTATATTCAATATTTCTTTGGTCGTAATTTCCTTTAATGACTCTTCTAATGAATTATTTTCAAGACTCTTTAAGAATTTTTGAACTTCTATTAAGCCATAAATATCTTTTCCTTCATTGAAATTAATCGGAATATGATAAAGAAAACTATACCTTCTAATCATATTTTGGTATTCCTTATTATAATCAATAATATAAATTTTTTGGATAGTAGTTTGTTTTAACAAATTAGATATAGTTAAAAACATATAATTTACTTCTTCTTCTAAAGTTTCTAGTTCATAAATAACAGGATTATTGTTTTGAATTTCTTCTAGAAATTCAATATGTTCATACTTTTCTATTTCTTTTTGAATAAATGGATCTACCTGTTCTAACAGCACAATTCTTTTAATGTTTTTCTTAAATAAAGGATTTTCTTCTATTAAATTATTTTCTCTTTCTGTTAGTTTTTCTTCATCTAGCTTTCTTTGTTCTCTCGTAGCTGTCTTTTCTTCTATTTCTTTTTGTACTCTTTCTAAATCTTTTTTATATTGTGTTACCTCTTTTGGTTCAACAAATTTTCCATTTTCAAATTCATATTTACCTTGTAATTTTTCTATTTCTTGTTTTATTTGTTCTTCGTCCTTTTGTAAGCTATTTAGAGCGTTA
>URDT01000011.1 GCA_900546745.1 uncultured Mycoplasmatota bacterium
ATCTTTTGCTACTATAGGTATTATGATATTATTTGTTTTTGATACGGATGTTCCTAATGTTAAAGTTGGGGCTGTTGTATCTATTTTGCTTAATGTTGCTGTGGATGCTCCACTATAGTTTACACTATCTGATGTATAAGCATAAATTGTATCATTTTTATCTACTGCTTGATTATACGTAATGTTGATATTTCCATCTATTTGATACCATGTGTTTGCTTTTAATGTTGTTATACTTGAAATATTCGTACATAAACTTGGCATTGTATCATTTCCACATGATTTTGTTATTGCAATATTACTAATTCCTTCTCTTGTAGTTTTTATATAATAGGATGGCTTTTCAATATTTGTTTTATCATAAGTTACCTTCGCTACTTGACTTTTTAAATATCCATTGATTGGGGATTTTGGATTATTTTCTAATATAATTGTAGGATTTGAAAATTCTAAAGTTTTTTGATTCAAAATCATTTTTGCAGTTAGTCCTTTTCCATTTTCTACTTCTATTTTAACTTCATAATTATGATTTTGTTTCAATTTCTCAAATGTTACAGTTCCTACTTCTTTTAATGTTTTTGTTTCTCCATTTACTGTAATTCGATATTCTTTAATTCCACTTTCATCATCTCTTGCGTAGCCTTCTACCAAAGTTACTGTAATACTATTCGTTGTACTTTTTAATGTTACTTTTGTTTCATCCAGTATTGCTGGTGTTACATCAATATTCGCGCATCCTTTATCAACAATTAAATCATTTAATGTTCCATATGCACAATATGTTCCATCTGTAATATATTCTACTAAAATTGCAGCATTCTCTTTCAGTGTTATAGACCCTCCAATAGGAACTTTTCCTTTAAAAGACAAAGTATCATTTCCATTGATACAAACTGTTCCATTACAGGTAAAGCGTTTCTCACCAGCGATATCTTGCATATTTTTTGTGTAATAAATATTTGTTGTTTCAATAAGTCCATAAACGCTATCTACAAAAGCGCCTTTTCTTGTAGATTCTATTACTCCCAATACTACTGGTGTTGTAATTAAGGCAATAATAGCTAATACTACAATTACCCCCAATAACTCCACCAACGTAAATCCTTTTCTTTTCATATATACATCCCCTACTATTAGTATTACTTTTTTTCTACTGTGAATACATCATACCATAAATTAAATCCTTTGTAAACTAACGGTATACACGATTTTCTAATAAAAAAAAGATAAATACGAAACGTATTTATCTTCCTACTTTGTCAAAGTAACCGTAACTTTATGTTTTGATCCACATTCATGATGATATTTATCTTCTTGATGCCAAGCATTAATACATAACTTTGTTGTATTAGCTGGTATATTGGCAGTAATAGTATTTTTACCACCACTACCACTGTAGGATGATGCTAAACCACTTGGTGCTCCACACTGTTTAATTTCTATATATGATTGATATCCATCATGTCCACCTTTTGCTATTTTTAAAGTTATTTTTGAATATCCTTTAACATTAATTTGTCTATCATATAAATTACTATTAAGATTAATAGTATAAGGAGATTGTAATTTCCATTTAGCTGTCATGGTAAGAACTCCACCATCTTTAGAAGTCAAATTTTTAACCTTTTGTCCAGAAGAATATTTTTTTCCATTAGAACCACTCCAGTAATCAAATTCGTAACGTCCGTTTTTTATTCCACTGGCATCTCCAATTATACAATCTGAATCATACACACACGTTGTAAAATGTATACTTACGCCATCATAGTTAATCGTATAAGTATTAGCTTCTCCATTTGCTTTTATTGTAACATCTTTCGCTGGCATCGTAAATTTAGCCTTTTTATAATCACCACTCCACGATTTAAAATGATATCCTGTAGATAAAGTATATCCTAAATTTACAGTTGCTCCATAATTATAAGTTCCTCCACCACTGACACTGGCTATTCCTGTTCCTTTATTTACCGTTACAGTATATTGGTTTACTTGCCATACAGCATACATAGTAATGGTTGCACCATTTGTAGTTGTTAAATTACTTACTGTTTGACCATTTGAATAACTTCCTCCGTTTGATCCTGACCATCTACTAAATGAATGGCCTGTTCTTCCATATCCTAGTCCTGCTAAAGTACAATTTTGTCCATAGATACAGGTAGTTATTCCCATGCCTCCACTATCTGCTCCATTTCCATTATAAACGATATAGTAAGTATTTCCTGACCAATTAGCATACATAGTAAAGGTTGCTCCGTTAGTAGTAGTTAAAAATGTCAAAATTTGTCCGATAGAATAGTAGCCTATAATGTAAAATGGTAGCCTAATTTACTATAACCTAAATTTAATAGACTACAAGGTTGCCCATAAGTACAAGTAGTTGTTCCCATACTTCCACTATTGGCTCCATTTCCATTATAAACGATGTAATATGTATTAGCAGCACCATTGGCAGTCATTGTTACATTTCCTGCTGGCATTGTAAAGGATCCAGTGTTATAAGTTCCACTCCATGATGTAAAATGATAACCTGTAATTGGATTAGCCTCTAAATTAACAGAATCACCATAATAATACGTTCCTGCTCCACCTACACTATAAATTCCATTTCCTTTGCTTAAGGATATTGTATATTTTTTTCTTGTATAATAATAATTTACAACTGTAGACCCATCTTCAGATATATTAACAGTTTGGGTTGTTGGGCTTATAAATCCTATATAATTTTTCGTATTTGGTGTTTCTGAATATCCTAAACTTCCTCTTAGTACTTCTGTTTCTTTTAAAGAATATCCTGATCCAGATACATTCATCTGATAATGATTTACTCTATAATTTACGCTTTTTGTTATTTTAGATATTGTAGCTGTCGCTGTTCCAGATTTATTGGTTCCATCATAAGTATAAGCATAAATAGTATCTGTCTGATTTGAATAAGAATCATAAGTAACATTGATATTTCCACTTACTTTATACCAAGTATTTGCTTTTAGTGCGGTTGTATTTGTTATATTACTACAATTTGTTGGTGTAATTCCATTACCACAACTTTGATTCACTAATATATTGCTGATACCATCTCTTGTCGTTTTTACAAAATATTCGGGATTACTAACATTCGCTATATTGTATACAACTCTAGCTATTTGTTTTTTCAAATATCCTCTTTGTGATGTACTCGGAATATTTTCTAAATCAATTCTTGGATTCGTAATATCTGAAGGTTTTGTACTTCCTATAATACAATTATTAATTCCTATTTTATTCATGGCACATATTTCATAATAATAAGTTGTATTTTTAGCCAAATTGTTAATCTGACAGGATGTGATTGTTCCTATACCAATTTTATCATATGTTCCATTTTTAGTACCATATTTGCAAGTTACAGTTCCAATTCCTGATTCATTATCTGTTAATTTATAATGAATCGTAGCATTATTTGTTTTTGTAACTATGGATTTTACTGTTATAGTTGGACCTGTTGTATCTATTTTACTAATTGTTCCTGTTGCTGCACTACTATAATTTACACCGTCAGAAGTATAAGCATAAATAGTACCAATATCATTGGAGACTTTATTATAAACAACATTAATATTTCCTTTCACTTGATACCATGTATTTACCTCTAGTTTTGTGGTATTTGTTATATCACTACAAGTTGTCGGTTTTACTCCGTTACCACAACTTTTGGTAACAGATAAATTACTAATACCTTCTCTTGTTGTCTTCACATAATAACTTAAATTATTAACTTTTGAATTACTATATACAATTTGAGCTGTCTGACTTTTTAAATATCCATTTGAACTAACTTTTGGAGTATTTAAGAATGTAATTTGAGGATTTTTAAAATCTAATGTTGTTGCTTCTTTATGCAAAGTCGCAACCAGTTCTTTTCCGTTTTCTACTTTTATTTCAATAGGGTATGTTGTATTTTTTTTCAAATTTTTAAATGTGACAGAACCTATATCTGTTAATTGTTTGGTTTCTTTATTTAATGTAATTTGATATTTCTTTATTCCACTTTCTGGATCTCTTGCGAAATCTTCTAAAATAGAAACTTTAATGCTATTTGTAGTACTTGATATATATAATTTTGTTTCATCTAAAACGGCTTCGGTTGCATCTAAATCAGAACAATCTTTGGCTATGGTTAAATCATCTTCTGTACCATAAGCACAATACTTTCCATCACTGATAAATTCTAATCTAACTTGTTTATTCCCAGAGATTATAATAGATCCTTTTACAGGAATTTTCCCTTTAATATCTAAATTATTTTCCTTATCTGTACAAACTTTTCCATTACATTCAAAAATAATTGTTTTATTTTTTTGGATTGTATTAATATTATTCATTAAATAAATATCTGCTGATTCAATAATTTTATAAGCACTATTTTCAAAAGTTTGTCTTCTTGATTTCTCCACAATTCCTAAAGTTGTTGGTGTTGCAATTAATGCTATAATCGCTATTACTACTATTACGGCTAATAATTCTACTAATGTAAATCCTCTTTTTTTCATATATATCTAACCTCGTCTACTATAGATAATAGTATCATAGTTTAAAATTGTTGTAAATGAATAAACATTTAAAAACATAATATTAAATTGATTTAAATAACAAAAGAAAAAAATAACAAAAGAAATTTTGTTATCTATCACTATAAAAAAGAGAAAAAATATTTATTCAAATTATTACATTGTTAAAATCTAATGATAGCAAGATAGGTTAATAGAAATATTGCTATTTCCACTATTGCAACTATAAAAGATAATGTTATTACTTGTACAAATCCATTTTTCTTTAAACATTTATTATAATTATTATTCGACTGTTCAGGTACTTTTTGATATTTTAATTCTACAATAGAACTTTTTAAAGTTCGTAGTTCTTGTATTTCTCTCTGATTAATTGTCACATTGGGAATATTATTTTGAAAGAAATTATCCATAATATTTTTTCCATCATTATATCTTCCATTGTTAAATGATGTTAATCCTTGGATAAAATATTGGTATCCGTCATTACGAAAAATCTCAAAACAAGATTTAAATTTTTCTTCGTCAGAATGAAAAGCACTACTAATTAATTTATCTTGTCCTATTATATTTGTTAATCGAAAAATACTTAAAGTTTGAGAAATATAAGCTGAATTTTTCTTTCCATCAATAGTCGTAGAAATATAATTAACAATTGGTTCCATAAATATTTCTGTACCATTGACAACATCTACTTTACCATTTAATTGTTGTTCCATTGTACAAAAAACTTGTGTTTCAGTTTCGTATATATCATTATTTTTTATTGTATATGCACAATGCGTTAACTCATGAAAAAATATACTTTTAAAATCATCAAATAATTGTGAATTATTTAAACTTGATTTAGAAAAATACATATGAATTGAGTTATCATTAAAACCCACATATTGGCCAACCATATTTTTAAATCCATATTCATTTGGTCTTTCTGATGGATCATGCCAAATAATTTGATTTAAATTTATATTTAATCTTGAAATCAAATCTTCAAAAGAAACAATATTACCATATAATTCTGTATGTTTTGTTATAAAATTACCAATAAGACTTCTTATTAATTCATCTTCTATTCCTTTACTATCTAAAAATTCATTTATTCTTTCAAGTATTTCTTGCATTTAAGTTTCACCATAAATTATATATTTTTTCTATTATTTGTTTAATGAATTATTTTTATAATAAAATTTTACATCATTAATATTATCAAAAATTTTTGGTATAAATGTTTTAAAGATTGGTCCCAATATCTCTATAAATACTTTTTCTTCAAAAGTCAATTCAAGACATAACGGAAGGCTAACATCTGTAATATGTTCAATTATAGACAAAACATTAATTACTAATACAGCTCTAAATAAGTGAACATTGTCTATTGATAACTTTTCACAAGGTAATCCCGTATCACTTGTACCAAAATTTCTATCATAAATAGATGCATTACCAAAATAATCAATTAGTAACTTTACTATTTCATCATTACAAGTTAAATTATCACTATCTAAAAGTTGTGATAAGCTTGTTCCAAATACCGTTGCTTTTTCTTTTGCTTTATATAATTCTATAACAGCTTCTTTTTCTGTTTCTGCAAAAAAATCTTTCAAATCTACTCTTTTACTTTTTAATAAATTCCAATCTTCAAAAATATTATTATATGACATTCTCAATTTATTTATTACTTCATTATCATCATTATGAAGCTTATTAATAATTTGTTTACCATTATTATAAATAGTATTTACATGTTCCAAAATTTCTTCTTTTTCATAGTCAGCATGAATATCATGATAATTAGGATTTAATCTTTTTAATTCAGCACCACAATTTGGACATTTTAAATAAGCTATCTTTTCAGTATTTGGTATTTTAGACCAATCAAAGTTAAAACTATGTCCACAGAAGCAATCAATTTTTGATTTATCTTTTTCAATATTTTTTCCCATATTTGTATTCATAATATTCATTTTTCCTATATTTTTCATTATAATTTCTATAACATCTTTTAAGGTATTATCAGAAATATTACTAACGCTTATAAACTCTATTAATTCATTATCTTTAAAATTATTACCAAATTCTATTATATTTCTTTTCATTTCATCTTGATCTGCTAATAATAAATTTAAATCATTTATTTTTAACTCTTTTTTATTATAAAAATTATTTAAAATAACGGCTTTAAATATATTACTTGTTTCTTGATTCCAAAAAGGATCATTTTGCGTATCATTTTTAAAAAGAAACTTAATCATTCTGTCTAACACCTTTAATGTTTCACTTAAATCTCCATTTTCATAGTTCAAATATGCTACTTTTAAATCTTGTTCAAAACTAGTTAATTCATTCATTTTATTCTCAGCACCTTTCATATTTCTACTTTTAACTAACTTTTCTTTTTTATCATTTATACAAAAAGAGGGTTGTTTACCCCCCCCGTTTGCTTTAGACAAACAGGAAATTTGCCTCTTACAAACTATTTTATGATTTACTTTTAACAGTTATATTATAACTCTTCATTCTATTTTTTTCAATATTTTTTTACTTCCATCTTTCAGCAACATTACAGTTACTACTTGTTGGTTCTGGATTTGGTAAATCCATTTTAATAATCATTGGTATTTTAAAGGCTTTACCAAAGGCTACACAAGTACCAGGTTGTAAGCTTTTTTGCATCTCCACTATTTCACTACTGATATTTGGTAACATTTTCTTAATATAATCCAAATCTCTTGGATGATTCATTTTAAAAATTAAGAAATCGCTACATTGTGAAATAACAGTTTCAGAAATTTCTACTGGTCTTTGTGAAATTAGATTTAAAACCAATCCATATTTTCTTCCTTCTTTAGCTACTCTTTCAAAAATATTGTAACCAATTAAATAAACATCTGTATCATTTTGAACATATCTATGAGCTTCTTCTAAAAAAATATGAAAAGGAATAGAAGCACGTACTTTTAAACGCTTTGTAAAATCAAATAACATTCTTGTATAAATCTTGGTAATAACTTTTGCTACGCCGTCATCAACATCTTCCAAATTAAAGTTAATAATTTGAGCTTTTCCTGTCTGTGTTGCTACTAAACTTGAAATATAGCTTTCTAAAGTAATATAAGATGGATAAGAGAAATAAGCAGCATTACTACTAATTGCGATTGCATGTAAACGAACCTTTAATGTGATTGCTTCATTGTAAGCTTTATCATTACGAAGTAATCCTTCTGAAATAAGAGTAAAAGATAAAGCTTTTTCTAGATCTTCTAAGGTATAAAAATTAGCTTTTTTAGGTTCATATCTATCTAAAGATTCATCAATAAAACTTGAAATATATTGAGTTACTAAAATACTTTCAACAAATTCTCCTTCTTTATCAATAATAAAACATTCTCTAAATTTTCTAGTATATCCTACACCTTTTACAATTGCTTCTGTATTAAATTCGTTTGTACTACAACTATTTAAGATGGCAAAAATATCATTTCTTTTACTAGGTGCGGTTTGATTCGTATATAAAATTGTCATAATTGCTTTGGCAATAATATGATTTTTATAACGATTTGCTTGTTCTCCAGATTCTGAGAAAATACTAACTAATTTTAACATTCTTTCAATAATTGGTAATTGAGAATGATTATCTGCTCCTAATAGTAAAGCAAAATCATCAACAGTCATTAACCATAAAGGAATTCGTAAGATTTGACCATCTACATCATTCATATTGGTAGTATAATACTTAAAGCTAAAGTTAGGATTTATCTCTTTTAATTTAGAAAAAGCATTGTGATATTCACCATAAGCATCAAAAATAAAGAAATTAGATTTATATGGTGGTAAATTAGGATTTTCAAATATATTTTGTAATAATCTAGCTACTCCATAAGATTTACCACTACCAGTATTACCAAAAATAGCCATATGGTTACTAAATAAATCATTAATGTCAACTCTTACGTCCACATTATCATATAAAGGAGATTTTCCTAAATAAAGGGTTCCTGGAGCATTTTTACCAATAATTAATTCTAGTTCTTCTTTTGTAATAACACGTATTTTAGACTCTAAACTAGGTTTTCTAATAACACCACCTAAAAAACGCTCTCCTTCAAACTCTCCTAAAAAACTAATAGTCGCTAAATCACCATTAATATCTTGAATTTCACCTAAAATTTTTCTAGATTGATCTTCAAAAACTACATGTAAGTTCATAATGTTACTTGTTAAATCACCAGCGATTTTAACATGTGCTGTATTGTTATCAATATAAATTATTTTTTCAAACATAATCTCACCCCTATAAAATATCGAAAATTTTATTTTTTATTTCTTCATCTAAATTTTCACAAATTTGTTTTATTCTTTTATTTTTATCAGCAATTTGAAGAATTTCTTCAAATTTTATTAATTTTTCTTCTGCTTCTTTAATTTGCTTATGAACAGCATTTCTTGAAACATTATAATTCTCACTCATTTCAGCTAATGTTAAATTGTTAAAATAGTAGTCTTCAAAATAATCTTGTTGTTTGCTTGTTAATAACTCACCATAAATATCATATAAATCAATAATATAAAATCTATACTCCATGAAAAGCCTCAACAATAGTTAATATTAACCAAGCGATTCCTATAACTAAATAAAGTATTGTAAAATGTTTTCTTTGATAAAACTTATAGTTATTATAGCTCATTGTAAGTAATAATAAAGCAACTAAACCATCTGTTAAGATATATAGTGGTCCTATAAAAAAAGTAGTAATTAAGGAAATAACAGTTGCTCCTAATAAAACGGCTTGAATAAAAAAGCCAAGATTATCAATGCGTTCTTTTTTCATCTAATCGTCCATCTCCTTAAACAAACCATAGATATATTTTTCAATATCAAAAATTCGTAAGTCTTCTTTTTGTTCTCCAAAGCCTACAAATTTTACAGGAATATTTGTTGTATCTTTAATGGCTAAAACAATTCCACCTTTTGCTGTACCATCTAATTTTGTTAAAATAATTCCTGTAATATTAGTAATTTCTTGAAAACTTTTAGCTTGACTAATTCCATTTTGACCTGTAGTAGCATCTACGACAAGTAAGGTTTCGTGAGGAGCATTTTCGATTATTTTTCCAATCACACGATTTATTTTATCTAACTCATTCATTAAATTTACTTTATTTTGAAGTCTTCCTGCTGTATCAATTAACACAACATCATAATTTTCTTCTTTTGCTTTGGTTACTCCATCAAAAATAACACTAGCAGGATCAGCAGATTCCTTAAATACCGTTTCGACACCAATTCTATTTCCCCACTCTTTTAATTGTTCTATCGCACCTGCTCGAAAAGTATCACCAGCTACTAGTAAAACTTTTTTTCCTTCTTGTTTTAAACGATAGGCAATTTTTCCTATAGAAGTTGTTTTTCCCACTCCATTAACACCCACAAATAAAATAACTGTAGGTCCATTTTCACTATAATTGATTTTATTTACAATAATATCATTTTGAACATAGATAATAAACATTTCATCTACAATAATTTCTTTTAAATCGGCAGTGCTTAAAATATTTTCTTTTTTCACTCTGTTACGTAATTTTTCCATAAATTTCATAACCGTGTTAACTCCAATATCCGCACTAATTAAAATATCTTCTAATTCTTCATAATATTCTTCATCAATTTTGTTATGTTTTAAGGTTAAAAGATTTAATTTACTAGTAAATTCTTTTCTTGTTTTTTCTAGGCCTTGTTCATATTTTTCTACTTCTTGTTTTTCTTCTTTTTTTAGTAAATTCTTAAATTTATCAAATATTCCCAATGTAACCACCCTACCTTTTTTCATTTTACACTAAATATTTAAAAAATTCTAGTATATTCCTCATTTAATATAAAAAAAATATAGATTATTATTTATCTATATTTTTTGTTGTTATTTTTTTGTTATTTGAACTTTTTTATTACTATAATCAACAATAATTGTATTTTCTCCACTATAATATAATTTATTTGTATATTTTGTTATTCTAGGAATTGCTGTAGTTTCTTTTTCTTTTAATAAAGCTCTAGTATTAGTAACAATAGCATATTTTGGTCTGACTATGCCTGCTTCTACTTCACTAGTACCATGAATATAGCCATGATGTGTAACTTTATAAACATCTACTTTTCCTATTTTTTCAGCAATTGGGTTTGCTACAGATTCATAAGATAAGTCACTTGTCAAATATGTTTTTATACTACCAATTGTAACTAAGGTTGAAATACTATTTACATTTTCAGAAGCAACTTTAGCATAAGGAGAACTATCAATTAAATGGTTTTCTAAATTATAATTCTTTAAATTCATTTTATTTAGTTGAATAGCGTATCCATCTGCTTTATCATCAAGAAATATAATCTTAGTTCCCACTTCTTTTGCTTCTGCAAGATATTCTTTATACCTATTTCTATTTTTATCAACTGATTCTTGAATATAAGTTCCATTAGTACCAACCACATCATTTCCATGATATTTTTTCAAATACAACGTTGTAGGCTTGTATTTTTTTATAATATTATAAGCAGAACCTACATGGTCACCATGATTATGAGTTAAAATCAAAAATTCTAATTTTTCTACATTTAGATTATCCAAATAATTTTTAATAGCTTTATAATCGGATTTTCTACCAGTATCAATCATAGCATATTTGCCATTCGATTCTAATAAGATACAATCCGAACTAGCACTTGTTTTAATAAAATGAATTTTATTAGAATCTTTTACAGTGATAGTAACTTTTGTAGTCTTTTTATTATTACTTTGAATAGTAATTACAGCTTTTCCTGCTTTTTTTCCTTTTACAATACCATCACTTGATACAGTTGCAATCTTTTTATCACTACTAGAATATTTTAAAGTTGTATTTGTAGCATTACTTGGTTTTATTTTGGTTTGTATTTGATAAGTTGTATTTACTGTTATTGTTTTTTTAGATTCTGAAGCACTAATACTACTAACCGCAATATCTTTTGAAGCAACTGTTACTACAGTAATTGCTATTTTGCCATCGACTTTGGTAATAATATTTGCTTTCCCTTCTTTTAATGCTGTTATTGTACCTGTCTGATCGACAGAAGCAACGCTAGCATCCGAAGAAGTATACTCTACATTTTGATTAGTAGCATCCGATGGTTTTATAACTGGTTTTAAAGCTTTTGTTTCTCCTACTTTTAATCCTATTGAAGAAGATACTTTTATAGATTTAACTGGAATTATAATTTCTTCTTTTACAACATTAATTTTTATTTTAGATTGAGCATTATCAGTTTTTGCTTGAATTTCAGTAGAACCCTCTGATAAGGCTGTTACATTTCCATCTGCTGTAACAGTTGCCACATTAGGTTTAGTAGAAGTATATTCAATTTTTGATGTATCAGCATCTACTGGTGTTACTTCTGGTATATAAAGTTCCGTCTCTCCTACTACCATATCATAACTAGCTTCATCATAATTTAATTTTTCAACTGCTACATTTTTATTCTCAGCGTTTTTAGCAACTGTAATTGGAATTTCTTTTGTTTGACCATCTTCTGTTTCTACTAAAATGGTAGTACTTCCTTCTTTCATTCCTCTTACAGTACCATCAGGACTTACTTTTGCTATAGATTCATCCTTGCTAGTATAAGTGACATCTTGAACATTAGAAGTTAACTTGAAAGTTCTATCTATGCTTAAATTAGCCTTTGCAGGAGATACTACAAGTCCTTTTTGTTCTTTTGTATTATTTTCTGATGCATTAGAACAGTTTCCCCGAATAAAACAATCAACACATGTAAACTTTTCTCGATCTGTCACTACAAAACCTAGGACAATAGAAACAAGTGATGGAAGCAAAAATACTAAAACGGCATATTTTGTCCGATCAATTAATTTCTTCAAAGCTTTTTTTTGTTCTTCTTCTGACATAACGGCTTTTAAAAGATCCAACATACTCATAACAATTAAAACAACAGGAATACCAATAGTAATTATTTTAACAAAAGAACTTACTAAATTTGGAATCACAGGATCTATTTCGATTCCATTACAATTTACTAATAAATTTAATACACTCACAAAAACACCACTCTCTTATTTTTAATAATACTTTATTCTTTTATTGAAGTCAATCATTAATAAAAGTATTGAACTCCTTTTTTTGAAATGTTACAATACTTTTAGAAAGATAGAAGGTGTAAGTGTGAAAAATGGACTTAAAATAGTAATATTACTTTTTATTATTACAATAACTACTCTTTTTATTATCTCTCTTCAACCAAGAAATAATATAGAATGTAGTTATCAAACAAATTACGATGATTATTATATAAAATATATTGATACTTTTTATTATGAAAACGATTCTTTTAATAAGTTACAACATAAAGTCATTTATAATTTTAACGACGGTTCTATAAAAACAAACGAATTATTCAGTCAATTATCTAATAATTATCAAAAATATACAGATTTATCTATCTCTTCTAATTTGACAGAGAAAAAAATTTCTTTTCAATTTTCTTTAGATAAAGATTTTACCTCTGATACTAGTTACTCTGAATTAGTAGGAATTCCTAAAGATTTCATAATCCATAGCTATCCAGATGATTTAATAAAAAGATATCATGATGATTATAATCAATCTAGTTGTAAGAGAAAATAAGTAATTTACTTATTTTTTTGTTATATTAAGCCATACTAGACAAATAATAAAAAAAAAGATATAATGTAGAAGTTGATTATTTAGCTTCTTATAAGAAAGGAGATTAACATGAAATTTTTTGAAGGCGTAGATACCAAGATTTTCGCACTTGGTGGCCTTGGAGAAGTCGGAAAAAACATGTATTGTGTAATGCATGGAAATGAAATCGTCATAACAGATGCTGGAATTACTTTTCCAGGTGATGATTTAATGGGAATTGATTATGTTATTCCTGACTTCACTTTTTTAAAGAAAAATGAAAGCAAAATAAAAGCTTTATTTATAACACACGGACATGAAGATCATATTGGTAGTATTCCCTTTTTATTACAAAGTGTCAATATACCAATTATTTATGCACCTAATCAAGCAATTGGTTTGATTAGAAAAAAATTAGAAGAAAGAAATATCCAATATAAAAACTTAGTTGTTTATGATGAAAAAACAGTCGTTAAATTTAAGAATATTGAAGTTAGTTTTTTCAGAACAACTCACTCTATTCCAGATTCGCATGGAATTATTATTAAAACACCAAACGGAACCGTTGTAACAACTGGAGATTTTAAATTTGATTTAACTCCAATTGGACCTATGGCAAATATTCATAAAATGGCTGCTACAGGAAGTAAAGGTGTTACTTTACTTTTAAGTGATAGTACTAATGCTTTAAATGAAGGTTTTAGTAAAAGTGAATCTGTCGTAGATGATGCTTTATATGAAATTTTAAAAAGAGAAAATAGTCGTGTTATTATAGCAACATTTGCTTCAAATATCTATCGTTTAAAACATATCGTTGATAATTGTAAAAAAACAGGTAGAAAAATTACTACGTTTGGTCGTAGTATGGAAAATAATTTAGAAATATCTATTCAAGGCGGATATATTAAAAATAAAGATATCTTTATTAGTGCGGAGGAAGCTAATCATTTACCTCCTAATCAAGTATGTTTACTTTGTACAGGAAGTCAAGGAGAGCCTTTAGCAGCTCTATCTAGAATTGCCAATGGAACACATAAACAAATTACACTTCACCCAGATGATGTCGTAGTATTCTCTTCTTCAGCAATTCCTGGAAATGCAGTTAGCATTTCAAGAACAATTAATAAGCTTTATATGAAGGGTGTTAAAGTATATACTAATACTTCGTTAAGTGACGTTCATACTTCAGGACATGCCAATGAAGAAGAATTAAAATTAATGATTCGTTTAATTAATCCAAAATATGTAATGCCATTCCATGGAGAGTATAGAATGCTTAAAAAACATGCTGATATTGCTATTGATTGTGGAGTTCCAAAAGAAAATACTTTTGTATTAGGAAATGGTGATGTTCTATCTATGTATAAAGGAAAGGTCAAACGTGCTGGTTCTGTAATAGCTGGTGACGTATATGTAGATGGAAACAGAATTGGAAATACTGGCTCTGTAGTTATTAAAGATCGTAAAATTATGGCAAATGATGGAATTATTATTGTAATAGCCAATATTAATATGAAAAAGAAAGAATTACTTGGAAGAGTTAATATTACAACAAGAGGATTCGTTCAAGTAAATGAAAATGAACAATTATTAAAAGAATTAGAAAAAATCAGTAAAGAAGCTATTTTAAATAAATTAAATAATCAAATTAATTACAATGATATTAAAATGGAAATTACAACAATTTTATCTGATTATGCTTATAAAAAAACAGGCAGAAAACCTATTATTCTACCTGTTATTATGGATATTAAGAGATAACTTAATATCTTTTTTTATGTAATAGGAAGTGTAATTACTACTCTAGTTCCTTTATTTTTTTCGGATAGATAATCCAAAGTCCCCTGATGAGCAGTTATAATTTCATTAGCTAGAAAAACACCTAAACCTGTTCCTGTTTGTTTTGTTGTAAAAAAGGCTTGTTTGATTTTATCTAGTTCTTCTTTTGACATTCCTACTCCATTATCTTCAATATAAATTTTAATTTTTTTAGCATCCATTGTTGTAAATAATTTAACGGTTCCTTCTTCTGAAATGGATTCTTTACTATTTTTAATTAAATTTACCAATGTCTGTTTTAAACGATTATAATCAGCGTGAATATAAAGTTCATCTTTAGAAATATCGGAAAGAAAATGAATCTTATTATTTTCAAAGATAGGTTCTAAGCAGTTAACCGTATCTTCTAATAATAAATTTAAATCCATTTCTTCTTTTTCAATTTTTATTTTGGTAATGGATAAGAAATCATGTAGTAAAATTAAAACTCGATTAATTTCTGATTTAATAATAGGAACGTATTTACGACTATGTTCTAAATTATTTACATCAAACATATCTAAATATCCTTTACAAACTGCTATTGGATTTTTTATTTCATGTGTTATTTTAAATAAAGATTTTTTTACTTGCTCTTCTTTTTCTAAAGCTTTTAATTCCGTATATAAAGAAATTATTTCATTTGTTTTATTATATAAATACAATATAAAATTAGACAAGATATAGAAAATAAGCATTAATAGTAAAAAGTCTGAATAATTATTTTCTGTTAAATTATAATTTGGACTTAAAATAATACAAATAGCAAACATAATCATCTTTGTAATTAAATAAATATTAATAAATATATTAGCATTCCATTTGTTTTTCTTACTAAATAGATAGATGATAAAATAACTTAAATATTCAATAATACAAATGAATAAATTGATATCAAATATTTTATAGTAATAAAAAATAATAGCAACAGAAAGAATGGCAATACTAATTTTCTTTTGTTTAAAATATGCCATTAATAATGGAATATCAAAAATTAACAAAGGAATTTCATTAAATTCTAAAATACCATATTTAATTAATAAATAACAGGAACTAAATAAAGCACAATCTAGAAACAAATTATTTTTCTTAAAATTTAAGGTTGTGGCATAAATCGTATAAAATATATATAACATCAATGGAAAAACAATCAAAATACAATTAAATAACATCACTTCAAATAAATTCATTTTTTCACCCCTCGACATAATTATACAAAAAATGATTGTCACAATTTGTCGAAAAAAAAGAGTTAAATTATTTTAACTCATCGATGTATTTTTTTAGATTTTTAGCATCTTGTCCAAGAATTATTTTTAATTGATTATCAATTTCTACAATTCCTTGAGCTCCTAGTTTTTGAATTGCTTCTTTATTTACTTTTGTAACATCTTTCAAATTTACAATAAATCTCGAATGATTTGATTCATAATCAACAATATTATCTTTTCCACCTAATGCCATTACTAGTTTATTAGCATTAATTTTAAAATCTTTTTTCTTTGATTTTGTAATTGCTAAAGCAATTATAATTAGTATTGCTATAATTACAATGTATTGTATATATTCCATTCTATCACCACTTTTTAATCATACTATATTTATTTTTTTTATGCAAGTTATGAATGTTCTACTAACTTTGTTAATTGGTCTTCTTCTAGCTTCGTAATTTCTGAAATTTGTTTGATTCCATATTGATGAATAAATAAATCTAAAATAGATTGAAGGGAAGATAATTTTGTTTCCTGCTTTAATACCTTTTTTCGTAATTTTGATAATTCACTTTCTTGTTTTTGATTTTCTTGAGACATTGTTTCTAATTTTGATTTATATATTTCAATATAACCATTTAACTCTTTAATAGTAGTTTTATATTTGATTTCCTCTAACTTAAATTGCTGTAGATTTTCTTCTTGTTTTACAAAGTTTTCAGAATATACAGCTATATCTTTTAGGGCATCATCTAACATTTCTTCTCGTGCTTTAGATTCTTCTTGTAAGTTTTTTGTTAATTCTTTGATATCTTTATTATTCATTGTATCATCCTCTATTATATATATTAACACAAATTATTATGAAAAAAAAGATTTTACATCTTTTTTACTAAACTAATTCCACATAGGTCATCACTTCCATAAGCTGCAACTACCCCATTAATATCTTGACGAATAACATGATCAAAATAATTTAATTGATTTAAATAAGAAATAATTTCCTCCATTTTTACTTGATTTTCATTTAAGGTACCTACTACAACATATTTAGAATCATACAATTCTTTATTTTTTTCATCAATAATTTGTTTGACCATTTTTAACATTCCTGATTTTGTTTGACTACGAATAAATCCTTTTGTATACAAGTTTCCTTCTGGGTTAAAATCTACTCTAAATTTTATACCTGCTACTAAAGCTGTTTTTACTCCCATTAACAAGGCTTTATCTTTAAGACACATCTCTGATTTATTTCGACCACTTCTAATAAAACCTTCTGGGTTGGGAACATAAAAGCTTGTTTGAAGTTTTGTTTTTACTTGTTGTAATTTTTCGACAATTTCAGATGTTTGGCATCCATCTTTTACTAAATCGTTTGCAAATTGCTCTAACAAAGTTCCTCCAGTCGCACCATTTAAGGTATCAATAACATGGATTTTATTTTCATATTCATCGTTAAAAATAGTTGCCATAAGATTAGCAGAATTTACGCTTCCTTCACTAATTCCACTACTCATGGATAAATGAATAATATCATATTGATCTTCTAAATAAGGAATAAATATTTTTTCATAATCACCAATCATTGGAGAAGATGTTTTAAAGTTACTTCCTGTTTTTATTTTTTCTAATATTTCTTCTGGAGTAATTTCTTTCATATCTTGGTAACTTTTAATTTCATTTTCAACAATTTGACCTGGAATCATTGTTTCCTCATGAATAGGATCTATTCCACTATCTGTTGTAATCACTATTTTATTCATATTATCATCCTCTTTTCCTAAAATATGAGAAAGAAGTAACATTTATGCTACTTCCTTTAAATTAGCGGGAGCCTCCTCCTCCTCCACCGAAGGAACCTCCTCCTCCGCCACCGGAAGAAAATCCTCCGCCACCAGAACTATAAGATTCTGCTCTACTTCTAGCTGTGGTAGCTGAACTAATTCCACTATAAGAAAAATCATTAATCCAGATAACACTATCATAAGAATAGTCTGTAACAACATCTGGATATAATTGTTTAAATTGTTTTGCAACTTTATCGGCTACGCCAAATATTTGAGCATACATCAAGTATTCTTCCCAAAGCATTACTTCAATGGCTGATTTATCTTTCATGTTTTCAAATTCGTTAAAGAATAATTTCAAACCTTTCATTTGAATTGCTTCTTCTTTCATAGAAGGATTTACTTGATAAGTAATAAACTTAAATATTTTTAGGGTTGTCTTTTCTTGCTTAACTAATTTTCCTTCTTCTTCTAATCTCTTGTTTTCATAATTTAAAACATTATCAAACCAATTTAATATTCTACTATAATGATTTTGACACCATTTTTCAAATTCTTTAGATTCCAAGATTCCATCTTTACTAGCTTCAAACATATAATCATATAAATCTGATTCTAAAGAATTATCAAACTGACAATTTTCTTGAGAAAAAACAATTGTTGTAGCTTCTTTTTTTAAAATTGTTCCTACGGTTTTATTTTCTACACGAACTTTTCCTTCTTTTAACCATTTTAATAAAATTGTTCCTAAAAAATCTGTTTTTCGTTTCATTAATCCATAGTTATATGCTACCCAATATGCTCTATAAATATCTTTGTTACATGGTAAATCACGGAACATATTTACTTCTTTTGGAAGTTTATTTCCCTGTTCTCCATAATCTAAAGTAATGGATCCCGATATAATGCCACCTTTAGATGCTCCTTTTACGATAGAAAATATTGTAATAAGGAAAATTACACCGTAGAAAAGAAGATTTATAATTATTATTACTATATCACCAATTGATTTTGTTTTTTTATAATGATTTGCTCCTGTCTCTGCCATATCATGATAATATTCAAAATTTTGATTTAAATTATTTGTTGTATTGAAACTATTTAAAGGAAATTTTACTAATGCTACCATATATTCATCATTTCCAAGTTTTCCATCACTTGATAGATAAATTTTTCCATCATATACATAGGCTAATCCACCATAGTTTCCATATCCCCAAACATCTAAGTCATCTGAGAATGGTTGATCAGCGTAAATTACAATATTTACACTAGATGGAGATGGTGAAATAGAATCTAATAAGTTCCAATAGATAATATCTGCATCATCAACCCTAGAAACAAATGACTGGATTGTATATGTTAATGTGTATGTATGATTTCCATAACTACTTTTTCCAAAGCATAATTCTACGCCATTGTTTGTATAATTGTATCCATATTTGTATGCTTTATCTTCTAATGAAGCATCTACATTCCAGTTTACTAACGAATATTCTGTTGTTTCATCTTTTACAGTTAAATCTGTTATTTCTGAATTACCAATATTATAAAAAGCATGATAATATTCTGTTTTTTCTGTAGCTGTAGTCTTCCAAGTTTCTGTTACATGGGCATCTCCATTTGAGTCTACATAGATATCCATATTAATAGATTGAATTGTTTCAGCCTTCACTACATCAATAAATAAGAAAGAAACAATTATTAATAGGATACTATTCCATATCTTTTTCATAAATCACTCCTATAATAAAAAGGGCTTATCACCCTAAAATTGAACTTTTGGATTTTCTTTTTCTTGTTCTGTTGCCTCAAAGAATTTTTCTGGTTTGAAACCAAATATACCAGCTACTAAATTCGTTGGGAACATTTCAACTTTATTTTGATATTTTAATACAGAATCATTATAAAATTGTCTTGCATAAGAAATTTTATCTTCTGTATCTTTCAAATTATTTTGTAAATCCAAGAAATTTTGATTTGCTTTTAAATCTGGATAAGCTTCTGTTAAAGCAAATAAACGATTTAAAGCACCTGTTAATTCACCACTAGCTTCTATTTCTGCTTCTTTTGAAGGAGCAGCAACCATTTTATTTCTAGCAGCAATAACAGCTTCTAAAGTTCCTTCTTCATGCTTTGCGTATCCTTTTACTGTTTCTACTAAATTAGGAATTAAGTCTGATCTTCTTTTTAGTAATACATCAATTTGTGACCATTGATCTCTTACTTTGTTTCTTAGACTAACTAATCCATTATAAGCACTAACTAACCATAATACTAATAATACAACAACAATAAGGATAATTATTCCGATATTCATTTTCTTCCTCCTACTCTACTAGTATTATACAAGTTATTCTAAAAAAAAGAAATAGTTTTGTATAAAAATTACAATTATTTAACACAATACTATTGAAAGGATGAGAATATGGATATTAGAAATTATATTATGAATAATTTAAAAGATTGTAATGAGAATGATATTAAAGAAACAATATTGTCTTCTGTTAATTCTGATGATGAAGTAATTCTTCCTGGTCTTGGGGTTTTATTTGAAATTGTATGGAATCATTCTACAGATGAAAAAAAAGAAGATATTATTAATATCTTACATCAAAATATCTAAAAGGTCTTATTGATCTTTTTTTATTGGATAATATCTTTTGAAACTGTTATAACTGGACGCACACCATTAATAGAACCATTAACATCATAGTTACCCAAAACACCATAACCATGAACACGCCATGCATTACTAGTGTTAAAAGATGTATTTGTCCAAAATCCAAAAGTACTTGAATCGTCTTTATTACATCCATAACTTGTGCAATTACCAGTATAATCAAATAACCAGGCATATTTACTCGTTCCTTGTGCTTTGGAGCAATAATTATTAGTATCAGATTGATTTGTATCTAAGCAAAACCATTCACTCGTATTTGTCCAAGTAGTATTTCCTGTTATCTCGGCTACTTCTTCAGCAGTAATTAATCTTGCATTTAGACTACTTTTCCAACTAACTGTATCTGTTAATATTTGATTCTTACTTTCATCCCATGAAGTTACTTTTGCTGTTGTATTATGATCTAATATCATATTATAGTTTGTTCCATCATCACTATAAGCATACCATTTCATACATCCTTCTTTGGTTCCTGTTATACTAATACTATTAGAAGCATCACAATGTTTTGTTAAATCCGTTGGGTCTAAATAAACAATTGCTTTATAGGTATCACTTTCTTTTGCCAATTCCTGAGTTGGTCCTGTTTTTGTAATTTCCTCGTCGGGATCTATTGGCTCTTCACCTTTTACAGTTTCACTACCTTTTGTTACAACATATTTTCCTATTACAAATGAATAATTGGTTACTAATCCTTTTTCTATTTTTAACCATCCTTTTGTTGGAGCTTCTCCTTTTACAGTAATTCCAGTCATTGGAACATTATAAGTTCCATCGTTAATTAAGTTTTCATCCTTTACTTGATTAATCGCTACTTGTTTTTCTACAGCATCGATATATCCTAGTGCTGACTGTTCAGAAGCTCCTTTTCTAGCCTTTTCAATGACTCCTAATATTGTTGGAGTTGCAATTAAAGCAATAATTGCTAGTATTACGATAACTGCTAATAATTCAATGAGTGTAAATCCTTTTCTTTTCATTGTTATCATTCCTTTCCTACATACTAAAAAAGAGGGGTTTTTACCCCCCCCCGTTTGCTCTCGGCAAACGCGATATTTTGCCTGATACAAACTATATTATGATTTACTTTTGACAATTTCATTATAACAAATTATTATTTGCTTAGCAACATTTACATTAATTTTTTATCAAAATATTATTTTAAAGTAATCAAATCTTTTGATACTTCTTCTAAAGCTTTCCCAATATTTTTTTTAGAAACGTATTCATTTTCTTTCATTTGATAGTTCTTTTTTTCATCTAATTCTTTTACACGTTTTGAAATAACATTTACTAATAAATATTTAGAACCTACTTTATTTAATAATTTATCGATTGATGGATATATCATATATTATCACACTCCCTATTTTGATAATATAACATATTTTTATCTTGTTCAAGTCATTCCATTTTTTTTGACAAAACTTTACAATTATTCAATAACATCTAAAATGATTTTTGGGGTTTCTACTGGAGTTTCTATAATTTTAAAGCAAGAAGTTACTTCTTCTAACGTTACATTTCCACCATGATGATAGATTTTTAGTAACTCTTCATTTTCAAATACTAAATCACCTATTTTTTTATTTAATTCAATCCCTACTCCATAATCAATTTTATCTTCTTTGGTCATTCGACCACCACCTAGGCTTTTCACAATTTCACCTAATTTAAAGGTATCAATCGACTGAATAAATCCTTCTTTAGGACTTCGAATTGTTAAAACTTTATCTGATATTGAAATTTCATTAATATCTCCTTTTTGATATTCTACAAATTCTTCAAATTTATGATAAGCCTCATTTGATTTAATTTTCTCTTCTATTTTTTTTCTAGCTGTTTCTTCATCAATTCCCTCAGTCATTTTTAAAGCAACGGAAGCTAATGTTATTACTAACTTTTTTAAATCTTTAGAACATTTGCCTTGTAAGGCATCAATACTTTCTTTTACCTCTAAGCCATTTCCAATCATCGTTCCTAAAGGTTCATTCATATTAGTTAATACGCATACAACTTTCTTTCGATATTTTTTTCCAATCTCAATCATGTAACTTGCTAAAGTTCTAGCATCTTCCTCAGTCTTCATCAAAGCTCCATTACCAACTTTTAAATCAATAATAATATGGTCAGAACCACTCGCTATTTTTTTACTCATAATGCTAGAAGCAATTAAAGGAATAGATTCTGTTGTCCCTGTTACATCTCTTAAAGCATAAATTTTTTTATCTGCAGGAACAATATTTCCTGTTTGACTAATTAAAGAAAGGCCTATTTGATTCACTTCTTTGATAAATTCTTCACGAGTTAATTCTGTTTGAAAGCCTTTGATAGATTCTAATTTATCAATAGTTCCACCTGTATGGCCTAATCCTCTACCACTCATTTTTGCTACTTTTAAACCTAATGATGCTAAAAGAGGAGCTAGAATAAGGGTAGTTTTATCTCCTACTCCACCAGTAGAATGTTTATCTACCGTTTGTCCTTCAACAGAACTAAGATCTATTTTCTCACCACTATTTAACATAACATCTGTTAAATAAAAAGTTTCATCAAAATTCATTCCATTCAAAACAATTGCCATTAATAAAGAAGACATCTGATAATCTTTAATTTCTCCTTTTAAATAACCATTGATTGCATACTCAATTTCTTCTTTTGTTAAGATTTCTTTATTTTTCTTTTTTACAATAATATCTATAATATTCATTTTCATCACCTAATCTTTATTTTTTGTCTATTTTTTTCTATTGCGATACGTTGGACAACAGCAAGAGAACATACTAAGGAAATTGTATAAGAACCTCCATAGCTCAAAAATGGAAGTGGAACTCCTGTTAATGGCATGGAACCAAATAGACCTCCTAAATTAATAATAATATGAAGCGCTATATAAGAGCCAATTCCTAGACAAATATATTTACCACGAATAGTATTTGTAACAGAAGAAAGTCTAAAAATACGGTATAGTACTATGCTATACAAAATAAATAAAACAGTACAAAATAAAAAGCCATATTCTTCTGCTACTATAGCAAACACACTATCTGTATGAGATTCTGGTAAGTAAGATACTTGTTTACTATTCCCAATTCCTACGCCAAATAGACCTCCTGAATTAATGGCAATAAAACCATTACAAGTTTGATACCCACCTTCTTCATAATTAGAACATGGATCTATAAAATCAAAACGACTCTTTTGTTCTTCTGTAAATAAACTTCCCGTCTTTGCTATGTAAATAAAACAAGCAATACAAAATACAACAAAGACAAATATCAATGTATATATTTTTTCTTGTCGCTCAATAGGACTACCTAAAAATAAAATTCCAAAAAGAGAAACTAAAATTAACATAGTTCCTAAATCTTTTTGTAAAAAGATAAATACTGGAAATAAAATACCAATTAAAATAATTATTCCAATCATATTATAATGATCTCGTGCAGTGTATTTTTTATTGTTGCGAAGTCTGGAACAAAAACGTTCAAATAATAATGAAACACTAACAATCATAACAGGTTTAGAAAATTCACTAGGTTGAAATTTAAAGCCATTGATATTAATCCAATTGACAGATCCTAAATAAGATTCTCCAAATAAGGTTAAGTAAACTAAAAGACTTAATATAACAATATAAACAAAAGGGACTAATCGATAATATTTTCTAGTAGGTACTTTTAATATAATAATAGCAGCAAAGGAGCCAATGAGTAAATTAATTAATTGCTTATAAAAGAAGTTATATAAATTCGTTCCATAACGAATAACAACAGCTTGACTAGAAGCATTTACAATATTTAAAAGACCAAATATGAATAAAATAATAGTAATGATTAGTAATGGCATATCCATATCTAAAACAAATTTTTTTAATCCCTTCATCTTCTCACCTACTTTAGTCATTATAACATGAAATTTTATAAATAGGAATTCGTTCTATAAAAATAAGTAGGAATTATTAAAAAACTAGTCAAATATATTAACAAAAATAGCTGACTTTAATAAAATATATTAGACCTAGATAGGAGGGGACATTATGTATTACTATGGAGGTTACCAAGGCTATGGCTCAGGTTGTGGCTGTGGTGGATACCCTGCTGGCGGTGGATATGGATACGGCGCAGGATATGGTGCTGCTATTATATTAGTATTATTCATTTTACTTGTAATTATTATCGGAGCAAGAGCTTGGGGTAATTAATTAGTCTCAAACTATGAAAACTCTACATTAGTAGAGTTTTTTAGTGACTTGTTAAAAAAGATAATTTATGTTAAAATAGTAGTACTCGAGGGGGGATATTTATGTTTAAAAAGTTAAATATTTTAGATGAGAAAAATAAAGTATTAAGACAAAAAAGCAAAGATGTCAAATTCCCAATTGATCAAGAAACAAAAGACCTAGTTGATCAAATTATTACTCATTTAACTTATAGTCAAATAGAAGAATATGCTGAAAAATATGATCTTCGTCCAGGAATGGGGCTTGCTTTTGTTCAATTAGGAATTTTAAAACGAATTATTGTAATTGTAGATGAATATGATGAAGGAAAATTTGATAATTATGTTGTTGTAAATCCCGTTATTGTAAGTAATTCTACAGAAATGATTGCTGCAGATGCTGGTGAAGGATGTTTAAGTGTGAATCGTGAAGTAGAAGGACATGTAAAAAGATATGCCCGTGTTACGATTGAAGGATATGATTTAGAAGGAAACAAAATTAGAATTCGCGCTCGTGAAGATTTATCGATTGCTTTTCAACATGAAATAGATCATTTAAATGGAATTTTATTTTATGATCGTATTGATAAGAATAAACCTTTTTATTCAGAAAATGAATTACGACTTATATAGGAGGTATCAATTTGAAAAAGTACATTTTTAAAATTTGTTCTTTAGTACTTCTAGCTTGTATATGTTCTATTATTATTTATTACAAACTTACTTAAATAAGATAGTCATACCAATATCTGAAAGAAACAAAATAATAAATAACCAAGAGATTGATCTTGGTATTTTTTTTATTATTTTATCAGTCCATGGTAATAAAAAAATTACAAGCATAGAGGCAATTGCCCAAATGAAAGATATTTCTAATGCTATATAGTGTCCAATATGAAATTTTAAACGATTGTAAGACCAAAAAACATATCCAAATATTTTTTCAATTAAGACTCCTCCAATCCATTCTAAAAGACTTAATAAAAAAAATCCTGTTAAAAAAACAAAAAAATATTTCAAAATTTTATTTTGTACTTTATCTTTCCAAAGATGGTAACAAAATACTATGATTACTACCCCAAGGCCTTAATTTGGAGTCCAAGGAATAAATAAGATTCCACTTTCTCCTTTGTAAAAAAAATAAACAACTGATTCCATAATATGTCCTAAAATAGAATATAGAAAAAATAAATTGACATAGTACATATTTCTCACCATTTTTAGTATTTCAAAATATTACGTATTAATACTAATAGAACGAAAAACAATAATAAGATTTAAAAAAAAGAGGTTATTCTTCCTCTTCTTCATCTGATACAATTGCTAAATCATCCATATCATCATCGTCGTCAGTAATATCACTCTCGTCATCATAAAGAGTATCCTCACTTTCAACTTCTTCTTCGATTTCTTCTTCCTCTTCTTCTGGAGTATCTTCTGCTTCATCATCTTCGTCATCTAAAACAATTTCAACAGAATGATTATCTCTAATATCCCATTCGTTATTATCTAATAAGACAAATCTTTTATCAATGGTAAGAGAAGTATAATAATCTCCTATTTTATCAGCATATTCACTATCAGTATACCCTAATAAATTACAAATTTCTTTAAAAATTGTTGGGGTATTCATAGATTTTTTATTTTCTTTTAATAACATATAAGTTAAATCAGTATATGACATTAATTCAAGTTCTTCTGGTGTTAAATTTTTAATTTTCATGAAATTCCTCCTAGTACTTTACTTGAGTACTATCATACTCGTGATACATTTTACCATATTCTCTATACATGTCAATATATAATATGTAATGTTTTAAAAAAAATTTACGCATCATTATAAAGAAGTTGATAAATATTAAATTTTATGATAGATTAGACCTAATAATAGGAGTGATTTATATTATGAATCAAATAAAAAAAGCAATCTTTCAATTTATTTTAATTTTCTTTTGTTCTTATATTATAACTGTAGCAATTTGTTTTCCATTTGCAGGAAAAGATTATCATATTACATTGGAAATGTTGTTATTTCCAAATCTCTTCTTTTTTTCATATTTTATAAGAGATGTAGGAATTAAATTTGAAACAATCTATAAAAGAAATATCGATAAATTTGAATATTATAGAGAACCAATAAATAATCTTTCTCCCATGATGTGTGCGAAATTAATGGGTAAAAATATTGCAAACAAAGATGTTGTAACAGCAATGATATTATATTTAAAAGATATAGATTATCAATCAAAAGAAATAAGAAATCATGAAAAATTTTTTATAAAAAATAAAAATGCTATTTTCTATGATTTATATAATCATAAAAAAACAAAAATAAATGGCAAAGTACCTGTTTTAGATGAATTAAATAGTATCGTTTATCGAGATTTAGTAAAAGAAAATTACTTTGAAGAAGCTTATTCTAGAGTTGGAGATATGATTTTTTTCCTTTACGCTATGTTCATGATATTTTTTTCTATGGATTTGGGGACCGGATTCGACTCCTTAGAAGCAAACAGAGCTTTTGACATTACTTTTTGGACTACAACATTGCTTTGGGCATCAATGTATGTAATGGATATTCATTTGAAATTAACCTTAAATTCTTTTAAAACGCAAAAGGGCTGGGAATATACAAATAAATTAAAAGCACAAAAAAACTTTTTAAATCAATTTACTATTATCAATAAAAGGAGTATACAAGAAACTTCTATTTTTGGATATTATATTAGAATGGCCATTTTGTTTAATTTAAAAGGAAAATTAGATCAAGAGGCATATATGTTTTATAAAAACACTATCAAAGAATTTGATTACAACGATGATTATAAAGATAAACAAGAGGAAAGCATTATATTATCAGTTATTATAACAATAATTGTATTATTCCCTTATATTGCTTCTTTATTTTCTACGGGAACTGTTAAATTTATTCTCGGGAATATACCTTTAATACTTTTTTATAACGGATTCTTAACCATCATTCAAAAACAAATAGGAAGTACAATATATACGAAATCTAAAAAAAATGACGACTAGCGTCATTTTTTATTATCTTGATTTTGATTTGGTCATTTCTAACCACTTATCATAAGAAAAAATATTATTCCTAATCAAAGAATAAAACATTTTATCATCTACTTTATCATCTATTATATTTGCAAATTCTACATCAACAATTTGATTTGGTTCTACTATTTTTGCATTTTTATATTCTTTATATCCATAATCTATAGCAATTGGACTCTGACTTAAATTCTGAATTTGATAAAAAAACATATTTAACGATTTTAAGTGATTTTCTATTAATGCTATGTTTATTTCTTCGTCACAATATTGATATTTTATCATTCCATCTATTTTAGAGCAATTTTTCAAAGTACAAATATTCATCATTCACCTACATAAAAGTTGGAATATCGATCATGATTAGACTTAACATTTCTTTTAATAAATGATTTGTTAAATTTAAAATAAATAGCCAATCATTTTTTTGAACTTCGTCTTCTTCCGTTAATACATGATTATTTTGATAAAAATTATTTGCGAAAACAGCTAAAGTATAAATATAATCTGCTACATAGTTTGGTTTTCTTTCGTTGAAAGCTGTTTGTAAAGCTAAATTAAATTCGGTTAGTTTTAATCTTAAATGATGGTCAATCTCATTTTTAGATTGTTTAGATAATTTCCCAGGAATCATTTTTCCTTCTAATATTTTTTGAATTCTAAGATATGTATATAAAATATAAGGACCTGTTTTTCCTACAACATTAGAAAATTTCTGGATATCAAAGATATAATCTCTTTCTCTAGAATTTTGTAAGTCTGCAAATTTTAATATAGCATTTACAATCTTATCTAAATCCTCTTCCTGCATTTCCTTATTTTCTTCTTTTTTAGAGCAAAAAATATCTTTTACTTCTTGGAATAAATGATCTAACTTTGGAGCGTCTCCACTTCTTGTCTTATAAGGTTTTCCATCCATTCCATTTACTGTACCATATCCTAAAAATTCTAAACTTGTATCTTTTGTTAAACCTGATTTTCGACAAACGCGAAATACTTGTTCAAAATGTAAAGATTGTCTATTATCTACAATATATAAAATATGATCTGGATGAAAACAGTTCATTCTTTCGTAAATCGTCGCCAAATCAGTAGTACCATAAAGATAAGCTCCGTTACTTTTTTCAAAAATAAATGGAGGAATTTCTGTTTGATCACTTTCCTCTTTGACCGGAACAATCTTTGCTCCATCACTTACTTCTAATAAATTTTGTTCATTTAAAAACTCTTCTGTTTTTTTGATATAAGGATAAGCATCACTTTCTCCTTGCCATAAATCAAAATGAACATCCAAATAATGATATAGACGTTTAATATCATTTCCTGAAATTTCTAAAATAACTTTCCATAATTTTTGATATTCTACATTTCCTTCTTGTAACTCTTTTGTAATATTCGCGCACTCTTGTTTTACTTCATCATTTTCTTTACATAGTCCACTGATTTTAGGATATGTCTGTTCTAAATAATCTAATGTGATATCTTCTATTTTTTTATGATCTTGTTGAATTCCATAAATAACTTGTCCTATTTGTAATCCATAATCTCCTAAATGAACATCGGATATTGTTTTATGTCCCATATACTTTATAATTCGTTTAATGGATTCTCCTACAATTGCTGTACGCATATGTCCCACATGAAGAGGTTTTGCTATATTAGGTCCACCATAATCTAATACAAAAGTTTCTTCATTTTCAGATGTTTTTAAATTAAATTTAGGTTTTTCATTCATTTCCTCTAATACATGATTGATTAAATCTTCACTTACTTTAATATTAATAAATCCTGGAGGAGCAAATGTAACAGAGTTAAAATAAGAAGAGAAATCATTTATTTGATTAATTTCTTCTACTATTTTATTTCCTAGTTCAATAGGACTTTTATGTTCCAATTTTGCCAATTTAAAAACATCATCAGATTGATAATCACATAATTCTGGACGATTAGAGGGAATTACACGAAAAGAAATTCCATAATCTAAAATTTCATTTAATTTTTTTGTTAATATATCGATAATCATTCTATCACCTCATATGTTACATTAAATTCAAATATTTCATCAACTTGTTCTAACTCTAATTTATATTTTAATGAAAATTTATTTTCTTGTGTTTTTATATAAAAAGTATAAATAGGAACATTTAGTTTACCTATTTCGTAAAAATGATAATTCGCATTTGTGGAATCTTTTTCTTTAAAATCCATAGACAACTTATATTCTTTTTGTTTTTCTTCTAAATAAAATGGTTCTTTTAATGATATTTTAAAAGAAATATCACCATCTTTAAATACCAATGTATCATTCAAGTAAATTCCCATGACATTATTTTTTAATTCTTCCTCACCATGTTTCAAAGAATACTTTAGCTTTACTTTACTCAAGAAAATCACTCATTTCTAGGAGTCATTATATCATGGATTTTAAAAAGTGTAAATGAAGTCTAATTCATGTTATATTTTATCAAATTTTTCCAATAATAACTATAGTGAGGTGAAATATGCGTAAATTCTTTAAAAAATTTTTTAAGTTTATTGTAATTTTACTTCTCCTATTTCTTATTTTCTACGGAGGAATTTGGATTTATGCAAAACTAGCGCCTACTCTTCCTATAAAAAGTGCGAATAGTTTTACATTATATGATAAGGATGGAAAACTATATAATGATTCTGATACGAAATGGATGAGTTTAAAAAATATGTCTTCCTCAATTGTGGAAGCAACTATATCAATTGAGGATAAAAATTTTTATAAACATCATGGTTTTGATTATTTAAGAATTATGAAAGCAATGCTTACAAATATTACAAGTGGAGAAAAAAGACAAGGAGCTTCTACAATTACACAGCAGTATGCTAAGAATTTATTTTTAACTTTTGATAAAAATTGGAAGAGAAAAATAGAAGAAGCTCTCTTAACAGTCAGATTAGAGGCTCATTATAGTAAGGATGAATTATTAGAAGGATATTTAAACACTATTAATTATGGTGGTGTATTTGGAATTGAAAATGCGAGTCAATATTATTTTGGAAAAAGTTCTAAGGATCTTACTTTAGCAGAAGCTAGTATGTTGGCTGGTATTCCTAAAAGTCCTAGTAATTATTCCCCTATTTCTAATTATGATAATGCGAAAAAAAGGCAAAAATTAATTTTACAATCAATGGTTCAAAATGGCTATATCACGGAAAAACAAATGGAAGAAGCTTATAAAAGTGAATTAACATTGATTGGTTCTTTAAATGAAAACGATTCAACTATTTTAAGATATTTTGAAGATGCCGTCATGGAAGAATTAGAAAGTATCTCTTCTATACCAAATTCTTTTCTACAAACTGGAGGTCTTAAAATTTATACTACCTTAGATAAGGATGCTGAAAAAGCAATGGAAGAAAATATCCAAAAATATGTAGAGGGTGATCTACAGGTTGCTTCTGTTTTAATGAATCCTGAAACAGGTGAAATTAAAGCGATTGCAGGAGGAACCAATTATAGTAAAAGTGAATTTAATCGAGTTACTGATTCTAAAAGACAAGTCGGATCTAGTATTAAACCATTTCTATATTATGCCGCTTTAGAAAATGGTTTTACAGCTTCTAGTACTTTTACGAGTGAAAAGACAACTTTTAATTTAGGAAATGGAAAAACATACAGCCCTAACAATTATAATGATGTCTATGGAAATCAACCAATTAGTATGTCTGCTGCAATTGCTTATTCAGATAATATTTATGCTGTAAAAACTCATATTTTCTTAGGAGAAGATACATTAGTTGATACGGCTTATCGACTAGGTATCACTTCAAAATTAGAAGCTGTACCTTCTCTTGCTCTTGGAACAAATGAAATTAACATCTTAGAAATGATGAAAGCTTATGCAACATTTGCGAACGAAGGATATTCGATTACACCACATTTCATTACCAAGGTAGAAGATACAAATGGTAATGTATTATATGAATTCAAAGAAACTAAAAAAAGTATTTTAAATAAAAGTACGGTATATATTTTAAATGAATTATTAACTAGTTCTTATGATAAAGCTCTACTAGATTATAATACTCCAACATGTTTAGGAATTGCTGCTAAAATGTCAAAAACTTATGCTATTAAAACAGGAACAACGAATACAGATCATTTAATATTTGGATATAACAAGGATGCTATTTTAGGAATTTGGATGGGATATGATGATAACCGAGATACAGAAGTTAGTGTTGGATCTAAAATGAAAAATCTATGGGTAGATACCATTGAAGCATATTTACAAAATCAACCAAATAATTGGTATAAAACGCCTAATAATGTAGTTGGTGTCTTAGTAAATCCAATTACAGGAACACAAGCAAATGCTAATGATACAAAGAGTAAAATTTTGTATTATATAAAGGGAACTCAACCTTATGATGAAAATAAAGAGGATTCTATCCCTACTATTAAGGAAATAAATAACTAAAAAATGAAAAGATTCAAATTATCTAGTATAGAAATATACTAGATTTTTTATTAAATAATTGGTTTTTATAAAAAAAACAAATAAGTAAAGTTTTTACCTATTTGTCAAAAATAAATTGAATATAATATCTATCTACTACATTTTATATTTATAATCTTATTTGATGTTTCTTTCTTTTAGGCCATTCAATTTTAGAATATCATTTACCGTTTCTTCTATTGATTCAAAACTTATAACGTTGAAAATTTATAAATTACTTTTTTTGTCATTTGTATTTTGTAATACTTTTTGAAATTGAAACATTTTTTCAGAGTTCCTAAAAAAAATTTAAAAAAATGTTTAACAATTCTTCTAATTTTTCAAAAAATAATTTCGCATCTTCTAATAATTCCAAAATATCCATATTTTCACGTCCTAAGTCAGATATTTTAGCATACGTTATTAGAGTTATCTAGTTTTTCTATCTCCAATATAAATTTATCTTTATCACTAGAAATAATGGGCTTATTGTCGACTAAAGCTACGTACTTATTTCTTCCAATTCCACAATAATTAATACATTCTATTTTTAAATCAAAATTTCTTTTTTTTAATTCATTTATTAACTCTTTTGTTTTACATTTTGGACAAATACTGACTTTCATCATTTCCCTCCAAAATAGTTACAACATCTCCTTGTTTCAACTGAAAAGCATTCGCGTCATCTGTATCGATATGCATTTCAAAATAAGAAAGTTCACTTACTTTTAAATGTACATGAAACATCATTCCTCCTTTTGGACCATTTACTAGTACATTTACTTCTTCTTTTCCTTGCAATCCATAAAGTTCCATTTGTTTTGAAGTAATATGGATATGGCGATTGGCAATAATACATCCTTGATTTAAAGAAATTTCTCCCTTAGGTCCTATTAGTGTAATTGCTTCAGAATTTTCTAAATCTCCAGAATCTCGAATAGGAGGATTTAATCCTAGCATATAGGCATCTGTTTTAGATATTTCTACTTGTGTATAGTTTCTTAAATCTCCAATTACACGGACATGTTCTAGTATTCCCTTGTTTGTTTTTAAAGTTACAAAACTATTAGATGCGAATTGAGTTGGTTGATTTAGATTTTTCACATTTTCTAATTGATAATTTTCTCCAAATAAAATATTTAAATGTTCCTTTGTTAAATGAACATGACGATTTGATATTCCAACAGTTACTTTCATAACTCCCCCTTATAAATATTCATAAAGAAACTCTGCTCCTTTAATATAATTTTTAATTCTTTCATCAAAATTATTTCCGAGTTTATATATATCATATTCTAATACCAAAGTGTTTTCAAAACGAATTGTTTTTAAATATTGTAAACCTTTTATCCACTCTCTATTTGAATCTAATCCAATCGGTAAATGATCATTGATATTATGAAAAGTATGAATATGAACATTACAAATTCGATCTACTAAAATCGGATCTAAATCAATTACTTTTCCATATTCTGCATCTTCATGACCTATATCATAAGTAAAATTTAAGTCCATATTATTAGCAAGAATAGGTTTTAAATATTCTTTCGATAATCTAGCTACTGACGAAGAATTTAAATTTTCAATACTAATAGATACTTTTAAATGATTTCGATATATATCATTTAAGATTTTCGAAAAATATAAGTTTGATTGTTCTATCATTTTTTCAATCGTATCGGAACTAATAGGATGTAATACAACCGGCATCCTTGTTTCCATAATTTGAGCTATATGATTTAAAAATTTTAAATATTGTTTTTGTGTTTTAATATCTAAATTACTATCTCCATGAAATTGTAAAATATAATTGTTTTTTTTACATAGAACAGCCATTTCCTCTACATAATGAATGTGATTTTCGTTATGAATATCAAAACAAATTTCAAAGCCAGCTACAGTATGATTTACATCATATTTTTTTAATATCCAAATTATATCCTGTGGACTATTATCAAAAACCTTTTGATTAATACTAAATAATATTTTCATCAATTCCTCCTTATTTTTTTGGTACTGGATCATATCCTGAAGAACCTAATGGATTACATCTCAAAATTCTTTTGAAAGATAAAATAGATCCTTTTAATATTCCAAATTTTTCAATTGCCTCAATAGCATAATTTGAACAGGTTGGTTGAAACCTACATTTGTTGTGAAATGATCCTGGTATTCTTTGGTAAAGCTTAATAAGTTTTATGATTATTTTTTTCATATTTTCACCTTAGTTATCATAACATAAATTTTATTGAAAATCTATTCAACATAAACAATTCATATTTTAAATTGTAAATAATATAATTTTTATAGAAAGGATGAGAAAATGAATAATAATTATTTTGATAAAAATGTTTTTCCTGGTCAACCGATTTATTCTGGGAATAATATTCCAACACCGAATCAACAAACTGCCCCAACTTATACTCCTGATGTTCCTTTTGAACAGTCTTACATTGAAAATATTTTGAGAATGAATAAAGGAAAACAAGTAACTGTTCACATGACTTTTCCAGATTCAGAACAATTTAAAGATCGTGAATTCAAAGGAATTATTGAACAATCAGGTAGAGATCACATTATTTTAAGTGAACCATCTACAGGAAAATGGTTACTTTTATTAATGATTTATGTAGACTTTATTACTTTTGATGAAAAAATAAATTATGTTACAAATTTTTAATATAATATAGCAAAATTCGACAATAATTGTTATAATGTTTACAGGTGATTATATGGAAATGATAGAATTGATATTAATTGCTTTTATTGCAGTATGTCTATTACTTATTTGGTACGTCAATATTTATAACAATTACCAAAATTATATTATTAGAATTAACGAAGCAGAAGCATTTATTGATACAACACTTCGCAAAAGATTTGATTTATTAAATAAATCTATTGAAATTATTAAAGCTGTAACAAAAACAAAAAAGGATGTATTAAAAGAATTAACAGATTTAAAATCTGTTAAATTAAGTAATTTTGAACTAGATCGAAAATTATATGAATTTATTAATGAATTAAATGGATTGAAAGAAAGTAATATAGAACTTAAAAACAATGAAAACTTTTTAAAAATTGATTTGGGAATTATTGAATCAGAGTCTGAAATTGTAGCAGCTAGAAAATATTATAATGATATTATTACAGATTATAATAAATTAGTTCGCACATTTCCTTCAAATGTTGTAGCTAAGATATGTGGCTATAAAATTAAAACATATTTTGATGGAAAAGATATGGAAGATGATGATATTCAAGATTTCAAATTATAATACTAACTAATGTTAGTATTTTTTTTCAAAAAAAAAGAAATTATTTTCTCTTTCTTACAATATGAATAATGATAATAATCAGAATAGCAACTCCAGCATAAACAATATAATTATAATCAATATTAATTTCAAATGACTTTTTATTTTCTTCTTTTTTATCTTCTGATTTTAGTTTTAAAATATATTCTCCATTTTTAGAATAAGAATAATTTTCTCTTGCATATCTAGCTATATAATCTGAATCTTGTAATCTTTCAATTTCATTACGCAACTCTTTTTCATTTGCTTTTAATTCTGTATAATTATCATTTAATTTTTTTTGTTCTTCTTTCAATTGATAAATTTGATAAATATAATATCCTAGTAGAAAAATAAAATATAAAATTATCATTACGGAAATTGTTCCAAAAACGGCTAGTCTTTTTTTAGAGGCTTTTGGTATTTTCTTTTTCATAGTGTTCACCTACTATGAATTATATCATTTTTTTATTTTATTCGCAATGAACTTAGAGAAAAGACTTTCTAAAATACATCCTACTATAATACATAATATTTCATAAATATGAAAAATACCATTATTAATTTTTTGAATTAAATAAAAATATAATAAGGCATTTAATAACACCAAAATTGGAGTAAAAAAAATTTTAATAATTTCTTTTTTATGGTAAATAATTTTATAGTTTATTGACAAGAAAAAAGAAAAATAAATTCCAAATAAGATAGATACTATAATTGTTTTTATTTGAAGAATTAAACTCATTTAAATAATTTACTAATAATGGAATCTTCTTTTTCTTTTTTATTAGCACTTTCCATATAATTTAAGCTATTGATTTTTCCTTTTATTGAAACGTTTCCTTGATAGGTATCTAATTTTATAATTTCTAATTCTTGTCCTTTAATTACAATATACCCCATATTGGTTTCTAATAAAAATTCTTCATCATCAAAACTGTCTATTTTTTTTACACCTGTTATTGTTATATTTTTTCTTTCATTTAATGTAATACTATGATTATAACTACTAATTATATCCTTGTCCATTTTATCACCTATTTATATATATGTGAATGTTTTATAAAATATGAAAAAAACTTCTGAAAAGAAGTTTAAATTTGTTTTTGATATTCTGTTAAAATAGCATCATCAAACATTTTACGACACTCTGTTGTAATGGGATGCGCTACATCACGATAATTGCCATTTGATGTTTTTCTACTTGGCATTGCAGTAAATAAACCATTTTCTCCTTCAATAATTCGAATATCGTGAATAGCAAAGCAATCGTCTACTATAACAGAAGCAATTCCTTTCATTTTAGAATCTTTTGTATCAGAAATACGTACATTTACTGATGTTATTTTCATGAACCTCTCTCCTCTCAGTATTTTGATAGTTTTATTATATACCTAATAAAGAAGAAAAGCAATTAATAATCTATCTTTATTGTTTTCGCAATCACATCTGAATATGAAAAAGATTTTGTCAAAACTTGATTTTTATTTTTTAATTCCACTAAAAAAATATGATTATATAATTCTTTAATGAAAACATCATATTTTTCATATTTATTACGTCCTAAATTATAGCATATTGTAACTTGATCTCCTAAATGATCATTTAATTGTTTTTTTACGGTTTCAATCGTCATAAGTCCCTCCCTTATCTTGGATACCCTATATACATGGTTCCTCTTGTTTTTACACCACCTATTCCAGCACTTCCATATTTCGTTTTTTCTAAAATTCCTTTTAAGTCAATATCTTGCGTTACATCTGAAAGACTTAATTTTGAAGCTATAATAGCCGGATCTAAAGCATGAATATTAATTCTTTTAGGGCTAGAAGCGAAGTTTGCTCCTGCTTTAATCAATTCTTCATAATCCGATTGACAACCACCTGCTATAATAATCAATTTTTCATGACTTTTTTCATACTTTCTAGCATTTTTTATTGCTTCTACATAGTAACAACTGTTTTTGTAAGAATTTAAGTCCGAAATTTCCCCAGATTTTTTATAGTAGGCATCATGACCTGTAATCACTACAATATCCGGTCTATATTCTTCTAATAGTTTTTCTATTTTATTAGGAATATTTTTTTCACTTTCTAGAATTCCTGCAGCCCAGATATTAGATTTTTCATAATATTTCAGACATCTTTCTAAGTATTCACTATCAGCATCAATATGTAATATTTTTCCTGGCAAATAAAAATAATCATCTCTATTTAAATTTGTCATTTCAATATTTTTGATAAATTCTTCATCCTCAGAATCTGAATTTCGATCACATTTTTTTAAATCTTCTACATTACTATCAGCACATAATCTAATATTTACCCCTGTTAAATAATAAATATCATCCTTAATCTTTGTAATTCTAAATATTAAATCATTCTGATAAGAGTTTCTAGTGACATAATCCCCTACTTTAAATTCCATATTATCACCTGATTAATGATATGTTTTTATCATTCAAATAGAACAAAAAAATCGATAGATTATCGATTTATATTTGTTACAACTGTTTCCATTGACCATACTATAATGTAGCGAAATTCATTTCTAAAAAAACTGAATTGATCTATCCATATAGGGAGCATTTTTTATACCAGAAAAGGTTGAATTATCCATTCCAACTAAGATTACGTAAGAAGCTCTCAAATCATTAAATTCAAATTTTTCATTTACAAGATAATGATCATACATAGATAACACATCATTTTTAATTGTTAAATTATTCATTGATGTTGTATGATTATTTACAATTGTTTGTAAATTAGCGAAATCACTACTATTGGCTTTTGTATTAAGATTATT
>URDT01000012.1 GCA_900546745.1 uncultured Mycoplasmatota bacterium
GTAAAACAGTTAAAAACACAAGTACAACAATCTAATCAAAATACAAGTAATATAGCAACATTACAAACAAAGCATGAAAGTGATGTAACAAGTATATGGAATAAAGTAGGAACAGAAGATTTAAGTAGTATTAGCAAGGGTAGTATTAGTAAAATATTAATCGATCAAAACAAAGTTATTAATAATTTAACAAATGTGAAAACAAAAGGTTGGACGAATACTAATTCAAATATTAATATAATCAGTTGGTCCATTCATAAAAGTGGCAATAAAATTCAATTATTTGTTCCATTTAAAGTAAATAATGCAATATCAGCAGGAAGTTCTTTATTTGCTTTAGATAGTGATTGTGCTCCATCCACTTCTTATTTTTTTGGTATAATTCGAACTGATGCATCAGGATCAAGGATGGGTAATGTAAATCAAAATGAATCTGTCGTTCGTACTGTAGATATTTTAAATGCTGGTTATTATATGATTGATACAGTAATCTATCAATAAAATTGCTATATTATTTTTGAGTTTGAAATTTATTAACGTTAAAAAGATATTGATTAATTTCAATATTTTTTTAATAAATAAAAAATAAAACAACAAAAACTATTTTTTAGCACTCATATATTGACAATGCTAACATATACTAGTATAATGAGTGTAGCACAAGTGAGATAGGAGTGCTAAATGAGGTGATGACGTGTTAACTAATAGACAAAGTGAATTATTAAAACTAATCATAGAAGAGTACATAAAAACAGCAAAACCAGTTAGCTCAAAATCGTTGTGTGACACTTTGAATTGCTCTAGTGCAACTGTAAGAAGTGAAATGAGCAATCTAGAAGAACTAGGACTTTTAGAAAAAACACACACCTCATCTGGAAGAGTGCCTAGTGAAAAAGGATATCGTTATTATGTCGATTATATTATGCAACCAAAAGAATTAACTGGAGAAGATGTATTAACTCTTCAAACTATATTTAAAAACAAATCTTTAAATTTAAATGATGCCATTGTAAAAAGTATGGAAATTGTATCAGAACTTACTAATTATACAGCTATCATTTTAGGAAAATCTTCTAATGAAAATAAAATTAGTAAAGTAGAAGTTATTCCTATTAATGGTTCTGATTTAGTGGCTATTGTTGTTACAGATAAAGGACATGTAGAAAGTAAGAACTTATCATTGGAAGAAAAAATATCTCCTACTGAAATTAAACAAACTGTTGATTTAATTAATAAATTTATTGTAGGAACACCAATTGATGAAGTCAGTTTAAAATTAGAAGTAGAAGTAAAGCCTAAAATAGCTGATAGTATCAAACAACAAAGAGCTCTATATGATGCTTTATATAATGTATTTACAGAATTTAAAGAAGATAGTGATATTAAAGTAAATAAACCAAGCAATATCTTAAATCAACCAGAATTTAATAATGTTGATAAGATTAGATCTATTTTAAATAAGTTTGAAGACAAAGAATTTATCAGTAAAATTAAAGAAGATGAAAGTGGAATCAATGTTTATATTGGTAGTGAGTCAGAATTTGATGATGATGTTGCCATTATAAAAACAAAATATTCTATTGAGGGAGAAGAAGGAACAATTGCTTTAATCGGCCCTAAGAGAATGGAATATGGTAGAGTTACAACCCTTCTTAATTTTATTAAAGAAAATATTGAAAACGACAAGTAGGTGAAACAATGGAAGAAAAAGAAAAAAAATATAATAAAGAACATCATGAATGTGAGCATCATAATAAAGAACATAAACATCATGAACACTGTAATTGTCATGAAGAAAAAAGTGAAAAGTGTGAGTGTCACGAAATGAATCAAGAAAAATGTGAATGCAACAAACATCACGAAAAAGAACATAAGCATGAAGAACATAAACATGATGAAAAAATAAAAGAGTTAGAAAAAGAAATTAAAGAATTACAAGATAAAGCACTTCGCGATAAAGCAGAAACAATCAATTATCGTAAAAGAAAAGAAGAAGAAATTGCTAGGATGTTAAAATTCTGCAACGAAGATATGATTGTTGAAATGCTTCCTATTATCGACAATTTTGAAAGTGCGATTAAAATGGATGATGATAACTTAGAAGATGAGGTATCAAAATTCCTTGCTGGATTTAAAATGATTTATTCTAATTTAGTGACAATTTTAAATCGTTTTGATGTAAAAGCCATTGATGGAAATAATAAACCATTTGATCCAACTTATCATCAAGCTGTATTAACAGAAAAACGTGATGATTTAGAACCAGGTACAGTAATTGAAGTCTTAAGAAAAGGCTACCTATTAAAAGACAAAGTTATTAGACCTGCTATGGTAAAAGTTAGTGAATAAAGAAAGGTGATATATATGAGTAAAACAATAGGTATTGATTTAGGTACAACAAATAGTTGTGTCGCTGTATATGAAGGTGGAGAAGCAAAAGTAATTGCTAACCCAGAAGGAAGTAGAACAACTCCTTCCGTAGTTGCCTTTAAAAATGGAGAAACAATCGTTGGTATTAAAGCTAAAAACCAAATGATTACAAATCCAGATGTAGTATATTCTATTAAAAGAAAAATGGGTACTGCTGAAAAAGTACATGTTAATGGAAAAGATTATACTGCACAAGAAATTTCTGCTATGATTTTAACAGATTTAAAAAATACTGCAGAGGCTTATCTAGGAGAAAAAGTAACAAAAGCTGTTATTACAGTTCCTGCTTACTTCAATGATGCTCAAAGACAAGCTACAAAAGATGCTGGTAAGATTGCCGGATTAGAAGTAGAAAGAATTATTAACGAACCAACTGCTGCAGCTTTAGCTTACGGTCTTGATAAACAAGATAAAAATGAAAAAGTTCTTGTTTACGACTTAGGTGGAGGTACATTCGATGTATCTATCCTTGAACTTGGTGATGGTGTATTTGAAGTATTATCAACAAGTGGTAATAACCATCTTGGTGGAGATGATTTCGATCAAAGAATTATGGACTACTTAGTTGGTGAATTCAAGAAAGAAAATGGTATTGACTTAACAAGTGATAAAATGGCTATGCAACGTGTAAAAGATGCTGCTGAAAAAGCAAAGAAAGACCTTAGTGGTATGACTTCTACAGAAGTATCTATTCCATTTATTACACAATCTGAAAATGGACCACTTCATTTATCTGTTAACTTAACAAGAGCAAAATTTGAAGACTTAATTTCTGATTTATTAGATTCTACTCTAGAACCAGTTAGAAAAGCTTTAAAAGATGCTAATTTAACAAAGAATGATATTGATAAGATCTTATTAGTTGGTGGATCTACTCGTATTCCAAAAGTAGTAGATTTAATCAAAAATGAATTAGGAAAAGAACCATCAAAAGGAGTAAACCCTGATGAAGTTGTTGCTATGGGTGCTGCTATTCAAGGTGGTGTATTAACAGGAGAACTAGAAGATATCGTACTTCTAGATGATACTCATATATCACAGCCTATTGAAACAATGGGAAATGTTTGTACAGTATTAATTCCAAGAAATACAACAATTCCAACAAGTAAATCACAAGTATTCTCAACTGCTGTAGATAATCAACCAGCTGTAGATATTCATATTCTACAAGGTGAAAGACCAATGGCCAGCGATAACAAAACTTTAGGTCGTTTCCAACTTAACAATATTCCTGCTGCTCCAAGAGGAGTACCTCAAATTGAAGTAACATTTGATATCGATGCCAATGGTATTGTAAATGTTAAAGCAAAAGATTTAGGAACTGGAAAAGAACAATCTATCACAATTACTTCATCTACAAACTTAAGTGAAGATGAAATCAATAAGATGGTAAAAGAAGCAGAAGCTAATCGTGAAGCAGATCAAAAACGTAAAGAAGAAGCTGATTTAAAAAATGAAGCAGAACAATTAGTAAATCAAACGGAAAAATCCCTAAAAGATTTAGGCGATAAAGTAAGTGCTTCTGATAAAGAAAAAGCTGAAAAAGAAATCAAAGAATTAAAAGATGCCTTAGAATCTAATAATTTAGATGATATTAAGACAAAGAAAGAAGCTTTACAACAAACAGCAATGGCATTTGCTACAAAAGTTTATGAAGAAGCTGCTAAAGCAAATCAAAGTGCTGATACAACCGAAGAAACAAAATCTGATGATAAAAAAGACGACGTAATTGATGCAGAATACGAAGAAAAATAATTGGAGAAGTTCTAGTTTATGCTAGAACTTTATCCCTATAAAAAGGAGAAACAATGAAACAAGAAAGAATAAGAAGTGAAGTAGAAGAACAAGCAAAATGGAATTTAAAAGCAATGTATCAAAATGAAGAAGCTGTAAATAAAGATATTGAACAATTAAAACAATATCATAAAGATTTACTTTCTTTTAAAGGAAAAATAATGGAAAGTAGCGAAACGTTAAAGAAATTTTATCAAGTATATATCAATTATGATAAAGTGTTATCTAATTTGTATACTTATTCACATATGCTTTGTGATGAAGATACAACGAATTCTAATCATCAAGCATTCAAAATGAAAATTGATAAATTAGTAGAAGATTTAGGAGCAGAGTTGTCTTTTATTAGTCCTGAAATGATGGCTACTTCTTATGATGAAGTATTAAAGATGATAGAACAAGACACTAGTTTAAAAGAATATCAGTTTGACTTAGAAAAGAGTTTTCGTTATCAAGATCATGTCTTGAGCACTAGAGAAGAAGAATTAATTGCAAAAGCTTCTAATGCTATGGGAACTGGTGATGAAGTATTCTATAACTTAGATAACTCAGATATTCATTTAAGACCAATTCATGATGAACAAGGAAACTTAGTCGAGCTAAATAACAGCAACTATAATAAATATATGAATAGTAAAAATCGTGAAGTTCGTAAAGAAGCTTTCGATAGTATGTATGAATATTGGAAAAATTTAAAAAATACCGTTGCTGCGACTTATAAAGGACAGATCAAAGAAGATTTCTTTAGTAGTGAAATGAGAAAATTTGATTCTCCTTTAAAAGAAAGCTTATATAGTGATAATATTGATATATCAGTCTACGAGTGTTTAATTCAAACAGTCCATAAAAATTTAGACAAGATGTATCAATATGTTGACCTTAGAAAACAGATCTTGGGTGTTGATGAATTACATATGTATGATGTATATGTTGATCTTTGTGAAGAAGAGGCAAAGCCCATTCCTTTTGAAGAAGGAAAACAAATTGTCTTTGATGCCTTAAAACCACTTGGAGAAACCTATTTAAAAGATCTAAATAAAGCTTTTGAAGAACGTTGGATTGATATTTATCCAAATACAGGTAAAAAATCTGGTGCTTACAGTTGGGGGACTTATGATTCTTATCCTTATTTATTATTGAACTATAATGATACTGTAGATTCTGTAAGTACTATGGCTCATGAATTAGGACATTCTATGCATTCTTATTATTCTAATCAAAACCAAGAATATTTATATCATAATTATCCTATCTTCTTAGCTGAAATTGCTTCTACAGTTAATGAGATTTTATTGAATGATTATTTATATAAAAACGCCCAGTCAAAATCAGAAAAAATGTTATATTTAAATGAATTTTTAGATAAAATTAAAGGAACTTTATATCGTCAAACGATGTTTGCTGAATTTGAAATGAAAATTCATGATAAATATCAAGCTGGCATTCCTTTAACAGAGGAAGAATTCAGCAATACTTATTATGAATTAAATAAATTATATTTTGGGCCAAATATGATTAGTGATGAAGAAATACGATACGAATGGGAAAGAATTCCTCATTTCTATACCTCTTTCTATGTTTATAAATATGCTACAGGAATATCTGCTGCGATTGCTTTTGCAAGTGATATTTTAAATCATGTGGATGGAGCAGTAGATAGATACTTAACATTCTTAAAAAGTGGAGGTTCTAACTACCCATTAGAAATTTTGAAAAATTGTGGGGTTGATATGACAAGTGAAGAACCAATTCAAAAAGCATTAGATATGTTTGAACAAAAACTACAAGAGTTAAAAAAGTTGATTTAATATCTAATGAAAGGAGTAAATTGTATGAATAAACGTGATTATTACGAAGTTTTAGGAGTTTCTAAAACAGCAAGTCAAGATGAAATAAAATCAGCATTTCGTAAACTAGCAAAAAAATATCATCCTGATGTTTCTAAAGAACCTGATGCTGCCGAAAAATTTAAAGAAGCACAAGAAGCTTATGCTGTATTATCAGATGAATCAAAAAGAAAACAATATGATCAATTTGGTCATGCTGCTTTTCAAAATAACGGATATGGTGGAGCACAAGGTGGCTTTGATTTTGGAGATTTTGACTTTTCAGATATCTTTGGTGACTTATTTGGATCAGGCTTTGGTTTTGGTTCTAGATCTTCTTCTAGAGGCTCTAGAGCTAGAAAAGGTAACGATTCATTAATGAAAATCAATTTAACCTTTGAAGAAGCTATATTTGGATGCACAAAAGCAATTCATTTAGACATTAATGATAAATGTGAAGCTTGCGGTGGTAAAGGTGGAACAGGAGAAAAAACTTGTCCTACTTGCCATGGCTCTGGTCAAGAATCTAGACAACAAAGTACGTTATTTGGAACCTTTATGACAAATACTACTTGTTCTACTTGTGGCGGTAAAGGTGTTACTTTTGAAAGTAAATGTTCTAAATGCCGTGGTACTGGTAGAATACGTTCTAGTAAATCAATAGATGTGAAAATACCAGCTGGTGTAGATGATGGAAATCGTTTACGTTTAGCAGGAAAAGGAGAAGCTGGATTAAATGGTGGACCTAACGGAGATGTTTATTTAGAATTTTCCATTAAAAGTCATCCATTATTTCAAAGAAACGAAAACGATATTTATTTAGTATTACCAATTAGTATTACAGATGCAGTATTGGGAGCTAAAAAGGATGTTCCAACATTATATGGAACAGTTACTTTAACAATACCAGCTGGGTCTAAAGCAAACGATAAACATCGTCTAAAAGGAAAAGGTGTGGCAGATGTAAATACAGGTCGTAAGGGCGATATGTATGTTATTTTAGATATTGAAACACCTAAAAAATTATCAAGAGAACAAAAACAATTATTTGAAGCTTTATCTAAGACAAATCTAGAAGATAATTCAAGTTTTGATAAGATTAAAAAATATCTTTAAGTAAGAGAAATCTTACTTTTTTGATTGAAAATATAGTATAATAAAGAAGGTGATTATATGAAAGAGGTTTATATTAGTATAAAACCTGAATTTACACATTTAATTGAAACAAAACAAAAAAATTATGAATTTAGAAAGTATTTCATAAAAGATTTAAAAACAATGTTTGTTTATGAATCTGAGAATTCTTGTTTAAAATATATTATGGAAGTTGGAACTCCTGTTATGAGTCCTACTCAAATAGAAGAAAATGGATATGGAAATGATGTATTTAACCGAACCGATGAAAAGAAATATGCTTATCCAATCCTTCATCTAAAACGATTAAAAAAACCAATTTCCTTAACGGAATTAAAGTCAAAGTATGGATTTACAGCACCTCAAAAATATACCATGGTAGATACTTATCCAAAATTAAAAAAAGCTTTAGAAAATATAGAAACAGAAGGAATTTATTAGGAGAATTTATGAATCAAGAAACAAAAGAAAAAATATATCAAACTATTCAACAAGATTGTAGTATAGAAGAATTAAAAGAATTAAAAAACTATATCAATTCTTTATTAGATGAAACAATTAATTTTGATAACCCTATAATTGAAAAAAACTTAGAATTGTTAACACGACCACTTTCAGAATTTATAAATGATTCTTATTTAATCAGTGGTGTTAGCAAAATTATATCAAAAAAGAAAAATAGAGGAACTCCTTACGTATTCGACTTGATTGAATTAAGGCAAAAACAAGTTGCCACAATGCGTGGAATTGGATTAAGAGGTTATCAAGAGATTTCAGATTTATTAGAAAAAAATAATATTTCATTAGAATGTCAAATCAGCAAACAGGATGAAGAAAAATTACTACAGGCTATTCATAAACAATCAAAACCGCAAAGAAAAGGTATAACAAAATGAATAAATTTGTAATTTTTGATTGGGGTGGTGTTGTTGAAAGCCATGAAGATAATTTAAAAGATTTAAAACAAGCTCGAATTCGAATGATAAAAAAATATAATGATACATTATCAGATGAAGAAATTTTAAATAAATGGGTAAATAAAACAACAAAAAATATTTCTATTGGTGCTACAAATTGTGAAAGTGATATTAAAGATTGGGTTTATTTAATTCAAAAAAATATGAACATTGACGTTCCTTTTGAAGAATTTAAAAGGACGTATGAAAAAGAGTTTGAAAGCGTTCCATATTATAAAAATGTAGTGGAGTATGTTCATTCTTTAAAGAAGAAATGTAATATTGCTATACTATCTAATTTAATGGCATTTGATAAAGTAAGAATTAATAAACAGTATAATTTAAGTAAATTTGATAAGGTCTATTTATCGTTTGAAATAGGTATGAGAAAACCAAATAAAGAAATTTACGAATATGTTCAAAATGATTTAGAAATCAATCCTCAAGATATATTATTTATTGATGATGATGAAGATAATATTATGGCAGCACAAGCATGTGGATGGAATACTTGTCAAGCCTATGGTTATGAATTAGATAAAATCAAACAAGCTGTAGACAATTTTTTAAAATAATAATACGAAACTACTGAAATAAAATCAGTAGTTTTTATTTTCAATGAATAAAAAGTCACTTTGATACCATTATAGGGATGAAAGGAGATTTTATATGGCACGTCACAAGGTAGAAATTGCGAACGTGAACACTGCGAATATTAAAGTTTTAACCAATGAAGAAATGGTAGAATTATTTCAAAAATACCAACAAGGAGATAATTTTGCTAAAGAAGAATTAATTAATGGTAATTTGAAGTTAGTATTATCCATTTTAAAAAAATACAACAATAGAACAGATAATATGGATGATTTATTTCAAGTAGGATGTATAGGATTAATTAAAGCAATTGATAATTTCGATTTATCTCATGAGGTAAAATTCTCTACTTATGCTGTTCCTATGATATTGGGAGAAATTAGAAGATACTTAAGGGATAATAGTAGTATTCGAATTTCAAGGAGTACAAAAGATATTGCTTATAAAGCGTTAAAAGCCAAAGAAGAATTAACAAATGAATTAGGAAGAGAACCATCCGTTAGAGAAATTTCTAAAAAATTAGAATTATCAGAAATAGAGGTAAGAGACGCCATTGACTCTATGAAAGATACAATCAGTATGTTTGAACCAATTTATAATGATGGAGGAGATACTATTTATCTATCTGATCAGTTAGAAGATAAAAAAGATAAATATGATAATGATACTAAAATTGCTTTAAAAGATGCTTTAAATCAATTAAAAGAAAAAGAAAAATATATTTTATTAGAACGATATATTATCGGGAAAACACAGCTTGAATTAGCAGAAGAAATAGGAATTTCTCAAGCTCAAATTTCACGATTAGAAAAAAGTGGAATTGAAAATATCAAAAAATTAATGTTATAAGAATATACTGAAATAGGTGGTTTTATGCGTTTATCCGATTTACAAGATAAAGATATTGTGAATGTAGAAGATGGAAAAAAAATAGGAAAAATTATAGATGTTGTGATAGATGAACAAGGTAATATGAAATCTTTAATTGTTCAAAGAACAAAAATGTTAAATATGTTTTCCAATGCTTCTGAAATAGAAGTAAAATGGAATCAGATTAAAAAAATAGGAACAGATGTTATTTTAGTAAATATATGATATAATGAAGTTGGTGGTTAAATGAAAGTTTTATTATATACAGAAGGACTAAAAAAGGTTGGAAAATCGGGTCTTGGAAAAGCCGTTCAACATCAAATTAATGCCTTAGAAGAAAATCATATCGAATATTCTTTAGACCCTAAAGATTTAAAAGAATGCGATATTGTTCATATTAATTGGTATTTATTAAAAAGTTATTTTCTTGCTAAAAAAGCAAAAAAAATGGGAAAAAAGATTGTATACCATGCACATTCTACCAAAGAAGATTTTATGAACAGTTTTAAATTTAGCAATGTTGTTGCTCCTATTTTTAAATGGTGGATATCAAAATGTTATCGTTTAGGTGATGTCATTATTACACCCACAGAATATTCTAAAGGATTATTAGAAGACTATCATTTAAATCGTCCTATTTATGCAATATCGAATGGAATTCATGTACCATTCTTTGAAAGAAATGAATCTTATAGAAATGAATTTAGAAAAAAATATCATTATCAAGATCATGATAAAGTTATCATGGGTGTGGGATTATATCTAAAAAGAAAAGGTATTTTAGATTTTGTAGAACTTGCTAAAAGAATGCCAGAATACAAATTTATTTGGTTTGGTTATTTAGATTTAAAACTAGTTCCAAAAGAAATTAAGGTGGCTGTAGAAACAAAATTAGATAATTTAAAATTTGCCGGATATGTAGAACAAGAAGAGTTAAGAAAAGCTTATAGTAGTTGTGATTTATATTTATTTCCAACACTGGAAGAAACTGAAGGAATTCCTATTTTAGAAGCTTTAGTAGAAAGAATTCCAACGTTAGTAAGAGACATTCCTGTTTTTGAAGAATATGAAGAAAATAAGGCTGTTTATAAAGCAAAAACAATTGAAGAATTTGAAGAAAAAATTAAAAATATATTAGAAAAAAAATTGCCTTCTTTAGAAGAATATGGATATCAAGTGGCTATTCAAAAAGATACTAAAAAGGTTGGAAAACAATTAATAGAAGTTTATAAAAGTTTATTAGGAGAATCGAAATGATTCTTTTTTATAAGGAATGTAAGATTAAAGTTTACAATAAAACCAAAAATATGATATTATGTAAATACAATAGGAAATACAATAGGAGATGATAAGTGATGAAGAAAACAGGATTTACACTAATAGAATTACTAGCAGTCATAGTAATACTAGCAATTATCGCTTTAATAGCTACACCAACCATATTAGGAGTCATCGAAAAAGCAAGAAAAGGAGCTTCTGAACAATCTGCTTTGGGATATATTGATGCTGTAGAAAAACAAGTAGCAATTAATCAAGTGAAGAATGAAAATTTAATTAATGATGGAACTTATAATGTTCCAATGACTGATATTACTGTAAAAGGAGAAGCTCCAACAAAAGGATGGTTAAAAATAGAAAAAGGAATGGTAACTAATTATTCCTTTGTAATAGGAAAGTATGTTATAACAAAAGGTAGTGAAACAGTAAAAGGTGATGAACCAGCAAAATCTGATGAAGAAGTTACAAAAACAGGACCAACCCAAGAATTGGGAAAAGAAAGTGATACCTATAAAGCAATTGTTTATTTAGATCCAACGGATTTAACAAAATATTGTGATGCTTCTAATAGCGTTAGTACAACTGGAACAAAAGAAGGTTGTATGAAATGGTATGCTTATAGTGATGATGGAACAAATTATACAATGATATTAGATCATAATACAACCGCAACCGTATCATCATGGTCAGAAAGTAAGACACAAATAACAACAGATATAACAAGTTGGGATAGTAGTCTAAAAGCTAGATTAATTACTGCTGAAGAGGTTGTTAAGATAACAGGAAATACTAATTGGACAAGTACAAGTGAGTGGTATTGTTTGGATACAAATCAACAGGATAGTACAAATTATTGTTCTAAGACTCAAGGAACTAGTAAATATGCTTGGTTGTTTGACTATACAATTGGTTGTAAGAATTATGGATGTAATGTGGAGGATACTATTTATTCTGATAATAAAGGATATTGGACGAACAGTTTAAAGGATTCTACTTATGCACGAAGTGTTCATAGAACTGGAACCTTGGATTATAATGAAGCGGCTAGATATAGTTACTATGGTATACGTCCAGTTATAACTATCTCAAAATCTATTTTAAACTAAAGATTTATTCTTTAGTTTTTATTTACCATAATAAGTAACTTATGTTAAAATATAAGAGGTGATAGTATTGAAAAAAATAGGTATTATAAATCTTATCATTTTGATAGTAGGGCTCATTATTTTAACACTCTATAATCAATTCAGATTGAAACAATATCAAGTAACAATAAATGCTTTTGATACAAATATTATTGTAAAATACCATACAAAAGATTCTTCTTTCGCTAAGAGAATTGAAAATCAAATAAAAAAAATATATCAAAAATATGATCAATTAACTGACACAAAAAAAGAATATGAAGGAATTAATAACCTTTATTATATCCGTCATAATTTCTTAAAAGAAGAATATTTAACATTAGATAAAGAACTATATGATTTAATATCCTATGGAGTTGATTTATATGAAACAACAAATGGAAAAGTTGATATTAGTTTAGGAAATGTTACTGATTTATGGAATAGTTACTTAGAAAATAAAAATGGAATCCCTACAACTGAAGAATTAAAAATAGTTCATAATCAAACAATTAAAAACATTGTATTAATAGAAAATAACAAAATTTTAAATAATTATGTTAATATTGATTTAAGCTTAATTGTAAAAAGTTATGTAGCAAGCATTATAAAAGAATATTTAGAATCTATGAAGATAGAATATTATTCCATTCATGCTTTAAATTCCATTACCTTAGGAAATTCATATCATAAAGATAACTTTCAAATAGCGTTACAAGATCCTAACTCACAAACAAATGTCTTTAAAATTATTTCGTCAAAAAAGAAAACTATTGCTACAAAAGGAAATTTCGAAAAATATTATGAATATCAAAATACTAGATATCATAATATCATTGATCCTAATACTTTATTTCCAGCTAATTATATGAAGAGTGTTACAGTGATTACAGATGATACAAAAGAAGCTGACGCTATTGCTACAATCCTCTTTTTCATGCCAGTAGAAGATGGAAAAACTTATGTAGAAACTTTAAAAAATGTAGAAGCTATTTGGTATCAAAATGATAATACAATAGAATATTCTAGTGGATTAAAATAAGTTTTCACAAAAAATACATAAATATTTAATAAAATAAAATACAAGGAAGTGATGAAATGAAGATTTTAGTAGTAGACGATGAAGAAATGATTAGAAATGTTATTGAAGAATATTTAAAAAATGAAGGATATTCTTATATAGAAGCAACCAATGGATATGAAGCAATTGATAAAGTAAAATTTAATTCTGATATTGATTTAATTATCATGGATATTATGATGCCTAAATTAGATGGTTTTAGTGCATGTAAAGAAATCAAAAAAATAAAAGATATTCCTGTAATTGTCTTATCGGCAAGAGGCGAAGAATATGATAAATTATTAGGATTTGATGTAGGAATCGATGATTATGTCACAAAACCATTTAGTCCAAAAGAACTAATTGCTCGTATCAAAGCTGTTATGAAAAGAGTAAATGGTGAAGAAGAAAATCAATTTATTTATCAAAATCTTGTCATTGATTATAAAGCTCATACTGTAAAAATTAATAATGAGCCTTTGAAATTGACACCTAAAGAATATGACTTGTTAGTATATTTCGTAAATAATCAAAATATTGCATTATCAAGAGAACAACTCTTAAGTAATATTTGGGGATATGATTTCTATGGTGACGATCGAACAATTGATACCCATATTAAAATGTTACGTAATAATTTAGGAAAATATAGAGACTTAATAGTTACTGTTAGAGCTGTAGGTTATAAATTTGAAGTTTAAAAAAATAAGGCTAGGAACCTTAAGAAACAAAATATGGGTATATTTAATTATCTTTTCGGTGGCAATATTATCCTTTTTATGGTTTTTTCAAATTATCTTTTTAAACTCTTACTATGAATGGGTTAAAACAAATGAAATAGGGGAGATTGCTAATAAAATAGCAGATTCATATGAAACGGACGAATTTGAAGATACACTAACTTCTATTGCTTATAAAGAAAACGTTTGTATAGAACTAATTTATAATAATGATGAATTTTATTCTTCTAATACAGTTAATATCGGCTGTGTAGGCCAACAATCGAAAGATATTAATTATCTAAAATATAAAAAAGAAATTATTCAAAGCAATAAAGAAAAGAAAATTTATAAACTAATTAATTCTCGATTTAACAATAAAATTATTATGTATGGTTTAAAATTAGATGACAATTATTATGTGATTGTAAATGCTTCTCTAGAACCTTTAAATTCTACAATTAATATTTTAGCTAGTCAAATGGTTTATGTAACAATTGTTGTATTTTTATTATCATTCTTAATATCTTATTATGTATCTAAAAAAATATCGAAACCAATCATTAATCTAAATGAAGTCGCAAAAAAAATGGCAAAAGGTGATCATAATATTAATTATGATACAACGACGGATATTGATGAGTTAAATTCTTTAGCGACTACATTAAATGCTGCTAATAAAGAATTATCAAAAACAGATGAATTAAGAAGAGAATTAATGGCTAATGTTTCCCATGATTTAAAAACACCACTTACCATGATTAAAGCATATGCTGAAATGGTTCGTGATTTAACTTATTCAGATGAAGAAAAAAGAAATAATAATTTAAATACAATTATTGAAGAAACAGATCGACTAAACTTATTAGTAAATGACATGTTAGAACTTTCTAAAATGCAATCAAATGTAATAGAATTAAAGTCTGAAATATTTGATTTAAATGAATTAATCAATACTGTAGTGGATAGATTCTCTTATTTAGAAGAAACAGAAGGTTATCATTTTGAATACAAAGGTGTTTCTAAAGCAATGGTAAAAGCAGATAAAAGAAAAATAGAGCAAGTTATTTATAACTTAATTGGAAATGCTACAAACTATGTAGGAAAAGATAAAAAAGTAATTGTATTATTAACAGAGCAAAAAGATCATTATCATATTGAAATCAGCGACCACGGACCTGGAATGGATGAGAAAGAATTAAAACTTATTTGGGATAAATATTATCGTATTGATAAAAAACATAAAAGAAATGTTGTAGGAACAGGTTTGGGACTTTCTATTGTAAAAAATATTTTTATTATGCATCAACTTTCTTATGGAGTTCATTCTAAAAAAGACTCAGGAACAACATTCTATTTTGAAATAAAAAAATGTGATTAATCACATTTTTTTAAAATATCTAACGTATGTGCAGCAGCACCTATCATATCTTGTCTTTCACACGTAGAAAGATGGTACTTTAAATAAATTTGAAATTCTTCTTCACTCATTTTATTTAAAATTTGTCGAATGTAATTGGAAGGGCCATCTGGTGTAATAATTTTAATTCGCTTTAAGTTGCTCAATTGATTGAATCGAGTAATATCATCTAATCTTACATAACTATATAAATCTGTTGCTTTTTCTAAGCAATGAAAGTCTTCACTTAACATATGATGATCAATACATTCCAAAATATGATTTTCTTTAAAAGCATAAGTTAATACTGCATAATCATTCATACAATATGCTACCATAATAATACCATTTCTTTTTACAATACGTTTTGCTTCATTTAAAGCTTTAATTTTATCTTCTTCATTACATAAATGATACATAGGACCTAATAGTAATACAAGATCAAATGATTCATCTTGAAAAGCTGATAAATCAATAGCATTTCCTTGATAAGTTTTTACTAATTTACTATTTTTTTCAATCACTCTTAAATTATGTTTTACTAATTCAACAGCAGTAACATTATATCCTTCATTTGCTAAAGTAATAGAGTATCTTCCGCATCCGGCTCCAACTTCAATAATTTTTGGCGACTCAACATCTTTGATAAATTCATGAATATACCTTAAGGTTGTAATGAACTCAACTTGTCCATGTCTCGAATTTAATCTTTTATCTTCATTAAATTTATTATAGTATTCAATTAATTGTTTTTCATTCATATTAATCCCTCCCTAAAATAGTAACTTATTTTAAGAAAAAATACAAGACAAAGATAATTTATGATATAATGAAAAAGAGTGTGATAATATGACTTATGTATTATATGGAACAGAAGAATTTTTATTAAAAAGAGAAATTCAAAAAATAATTTTAAAAAATAAAATAGAGCAATATGATATTAATTACTATAATTTAGAGGAAGATGATTTAAAATCAATATTAGAGGATGCTTCAACCATTTCTTTATTTTCTAATCAGAGAATTATCATTATTGAAAATAGTTATATTTTCACTGGTGCCTCTAAAAAAACACAAGATACCAAATATTTAGAAAATTATTTAAAAGAAAAAAATCATAACAATATTATTATTTTTACAGTAATTTCTGACAAACTAGATAGTAGAAAAAAAATAGTTACTTTAGCAAGTGAATTAGGAACTGTTATGAAATTAGATACTAACAACCTAAATTCAATTGTTAAAGATTTATTTGAAAATTATCAAATCAATAATTCTGAAATTGATTTATTAATAGAACGAGTAGGGGACAATTTATCATTATTAGATCAAGAAATAGAGAAAATTAAAGTCTATAAAAATGATGATTTAGAAGTAACAAAGGAAGATATTTTAAATTTAACAACAAAAGTAATCGATACGAATATATTTCATTTAATTGATAATATTATTTCTAATCATAAACAACAAGCGATAGAAAGTTATCTAGAAATGATTAAATTAGGAGAAGAACCCATTAAAATTATTGTGATGTTGGCAAATCAATTTCGCTTAATGCTTCAAACAAAGCTTCTAAAAAAACAGGGAGTTTCTATTTATGAAATGATGAGTATTTTAGGTCAAAAAAAATTTCCTCTAGAAAAAGCCATAGAAAAAGGAAGAAATATTTCTGAAGAAAGTTTATTTGATTTTTTAAAACAATTAAGTGATTTAGATATGAATATTAAAACAGGTAAAATAGATAAAAACATTGGACTAGAAATATTTATTTTAACTTATGATGAAAAAAAGAAATAGTTGAATCTATTTCTTTTTTAAAATTCCATATTCATTAAATCATCATCATCGTCGTCAGCATAAGTGGCTACTAATTTTTTTTCTTCTTTTGGTTGTTCTGTTTGAACAGGTTCTTCGTGATGAGTTTCTTGAGGCATAGACCATTCATTTGCTAAATCATCCTTTTTTTCACTAAATGGATTTATATTAGTTTCATGAGTAACATTTTCTTGTCTTTCTGGCTGTCTTTGTGTAGATGTTGCTTGGTTAGATTCTTGTGATATCTTCGTAAATTTCAAAGCTGTTTGTAAATCAAATTTACTTTCTTTTGGATCATCATTATCTAATTCTATTAATTTTAATATTTCTTCAAATGTTGTATATCCTTCAACAACTTTTTCAAGACCATCTTGAAGTAGAGTAGTAACATCAGCACTATATACTAAGTGTCTTAATTGTTCTTTTGGAAGGCTACTACTAATAGCATCTTTTATTTCTTGATTTACTAAAAGTACTTCTTGAATAGCGATACGTCCTGAATAACCATTTCCACATTCTTCGCAACCTTCAGTAGTCCATATTTCATCAACATCTTTATTTAAAACTTTTTTAAATAATTGCTTTTCATAATCATTCGTTTTCTTTTTTGTACGACATTTTGTACAAAGACGACGTGCTAATTTTTGAGAAACAATACCAGTTAAAGCACTTGCTAATAAATATCTTTCAACATCCATATCTAATAAACGTTCAATTGTATTTAATGAGTTATTAGTGTGGATAGTAGATAAAACAATATGACCAGTAATAGAAGCTCTAACGGCTATTTTAGCAGTTTCTGTATCACGAATTTCTCCAATCATAATAACATTTGGATCTTGACGTAAAATAGAACGCAAGGCAGCAGCAAAGGTAAGACCAATTTCACTATTTGTTTGAACTTGGTTAACTCCTTCAATATTCATTTCAATTGGATCCTCAACTGTAATAATATTAGTATCTTCCTTATTTAATTTTTGTAAAATGGCATATACAGTAGTTGATTTACCAGAACCAGTAGCACCAGTTACTAAAATAATTCCATTTGGTAAATTAATCATTTTACTAATTTTTTCATAATTTTTTTCACTAAAGCCTAAACTTTCAAGCCCACTAGTACTCATAGAGTAGTCCAAAATACGAACAACAATCTTTTCACCATTAATGGTAGGTAAACAAGAAACACGAAGATCTAAGTTATAGCCTTGTAAATCAGCTTTAATCGCACCATCTTGTGGAAGTCTAGATTCTGTAATATTCATACCTGCTAATATTTTGACACGAGTTACCAAATTCTTTTTAATAGAATTTGGTATTTCAGCATAATCACTAAGTGCGCCATCAATTCTAATTCGAATCATCATAAAATTTTCATGTGGATCGAAGTGAATATCGGAAGCACCTTTTTTGCTAGCATCTACTAAAATATCATTAACAATTTCAACAACAGGCATTTTGTCAAAATCATATTTCTTTAACATATTTTCATCCCCTTTTTAGTCCTTTTACACAAAAAGACTAGCATTTATTCTAGAACTATTATATAATAGTTTTATAGCAAATACAATAAAAAGGAGTCAAGTTTATGAAAAAAAGTAATAAGGGGTTTGTATTACTTGAAACTTTAATTGTTTCTACTTTTATATTAGGAACACTAGTATTTTTATATGTAGAATTTTCTTCTGTTAAAAATGCTTATGATGTTAGTTTTCGATATAATACAGTAACTGGACTATATCACGCAAAAGAATTATCTGACTTTTTAAAGATAGATGGATATCAAAAAATAGAAACTCAATTAGTGAATAATGACTATGTTGACATTACCAATTGTATTTATTCAGGATCATTATGTAAAGCAATTACAAGGGAAATAGAGGCTAAAAAAATACTATTTACTGGAGAAAACCTTCAAACATTACAAAATAATTTAAATAGTAATAGTTATGATAAAACTATATTTGATCCAGAATTCAGAAAGTTTATTCTAAACTTAACTCCAAATACTCCAGGAAGAAAGCGACTTATCATTGAATATAATGATTCAACGTTTACTTCTATTTCTGTAGGAACTGATCAAACAAATAATTCTTAACTTTTTAATATATAAGCGATGGTGATTTCATGAATAAGAAAGGATTTATGCTACTAGAAACATTAGTAGTATCCACATTTATTTTAGGAATTCTAATTTTTCTTTTTATTCAACTTTCGACAATTAAAAGAGCTTACGATACAAGTTTTCGTTATAATACAATTACTGGATTGTATCATGCAAAAGAATTCTCTAAATTTTTACTAGAAAATGGTTATGATCAAGTAGATAATAAACTTGCTAATACTACAAGTGGTTATGTAGATATCACAAGTTGTCCAAATTTAGGTTTACTATGTGGTAAGATAGAAAAAGAAATCAATGCTAAAAGAATATTATATGTAAGTGAAAATATTAGTAGCTTACAAAATAATCTATCTACTTCACAATTTGATACAAATCTATTCAATAGTGAACTTAAAAAATTTATTTTACAAATGAACTCTGTAGAACCAACAGGGAAGAATCGATTAATCATTGAATATAACGATAATACTTATGCAACAATTACATTAAGTGTAAGTCATAATGAATAGGAGGCTATAAAATGAAGAATAATAAAGGTTTTACATTAATCGAATTAGCCGTTTCTTTTTGCTTAGCAGCGACAATTTCTATTATGTTACTACAACTAGTTTTATCTTTAAAGGAAGTATATATTAGTGGAGACATTAAAACAACAATGTTAAATAAACAAGGAATTATGGTAAAAAAAATATATGATGATTTAAACGCTAAACAAATTAATAGTATTACTAGTTGTGGGCTTTCTTGTTTAAACTTTAAATATAATGATGGCAGTGAGAGTAACTTACTAGTGGATCCAGGAAACAGAACTTTAACTTATAAAGATTATACTTTACAATTGGATAGTTCTAGTAAATTTGGAAAAGTAAGCTTTACCTATGAAGAGCCTGATTATACATCCCAAAGTATATCAGATGATTCTATTTTCAACATTAGCATTCCAATATACTCAAAATTATTAGATGATGATTTTGGAATTCATATTGTAAAAACATATAATCATAATCTTACAACAATTAATACAAATACAGAACTTGCCAATACGAAGGTTACAATTAGTGGGGTAGACACCTCTTTAGCATACGCTTTAGATACAGATGATAATTCTAAACTAGCAGGTATATTTGTTAAAATATTCCATCAAACAAACGGGACAAGCATCTCAGATTATAATACTTTCATAAAAAGTAAAAATTCTGATACGCTAAGTTCACTAACATCATTAGAAGCCTTCCGAACTACTTTGAATTTAAAAAAGGTAATAGAAAGTCAAACCAATATGATTAATAATGATAGTTCTTTAAATGATTCTCAAAAGAAAAAGCAAATTAAAATGATGACTGAAAATTTTCAAAATGGTTACTTTTCACTTTTGTTAAATTATGGAAATGTTCAAAATAAAATTGACTTAAATAGTAATTATACATGGTGGTATCAAGCTAGTAACTTTGCTAAAAAAGAAAGTTTATCCGGCGTTGTGTTAACTAGTGATAATAGTTATAATCCATATTTAATCCCTACAAAATATACAAATGCTTGTGTATTTGAAGGACTACAGTATAATGCTGACAAAAATAGTTGGGCTAGTGGTTGTGATGAAAATCATTATGCTATCGGTTTAAAAAGCGGTAATATTTTAGCTCCTCCAAGTGGTAATGCTGCCTCTGTTGAATTGTGGGCAGAAGCAAGAGAATATCTTTGTAATTATTCTTTAAGCAACGTCACATTAAATGGTTCTAGAATTAAAGACCAAAAATGGTATGATGGCTCAGATCTTTGTAGTTAAAGAGGAATTTCCTCTTTTTTATATGATAGAATATAGTAAAAAAACTAATAGACCTGAAATAGCTGCATGTAGTAATCTAGCAACAAAAAAAGGCATATAACGAATTTTAGTATCACTAATAATACTCATAATTTGAGCATGAACACTAATTCCACCAAAAGATAAAAACATAGTCATTAAAACTGCTTTCGTTCTTAAATCTGTATTTAATAAACTAGCGAACTTTAATCCTTGTGTCATTTCAAAAATACCATTCATAATTGTTTGATTGATGCCTGATAAATTAAGTTTTTCAGCAAGTAATGTTGTCAAAATTAGAAAAAAAGTAATCGTTCCTAATACTAATAACAATGTATCAATCGCACTTGTAATAGAATCTTTTAAAGCACAACCAAAAGAAGACATATTTTTTTCTAAAGTAATATTTTTTTCTTCATAAGGAATTAAATTTCTTACTAAAATACCAATTATTAAATTACCAATATAATGACAAATTAAAATTAAAATTGCTATTTTCGTTTGCTTTAATAATAATCCAACTGTTCCTAAAATAAATAGTGGATTAGAAAAATGTGTAAACATTAATAATTTAGTAGCCTCATTCACACTTAACAAACCTTTTAAATATAAATCCCTAATATATTTAGAACTACTTGGAAATCCCGAAATAAGACTCATAATAAAGACATAAGCAGCTGCACCATTCATGTTAAATAAAAGTTTCATAATAGGGGAAAATAAAACAGAGCAAAACTCAACAAATCCATAATTAACTAATAAACCAGATAAAACTAAAAAAGGAAATAAAGATGGGAAAACATTTTCTTTAAAAATTTTTAAAGAGAATGCAACTGTTTCTATGACAGACTTAGAATTTAATAATACTTGAGATGTAATATATAAAATAATCAACATCATAAGAAAAGAAATTATTTTTTTCATAGAATCGCTCCCTAATATTCATAAAACTATATTATAATTGTATTATTTATAAAGGAGAAAATGATATGCAAAAAGAACTTTGGAAAAAAATTAAAAATATTTTAAAAAATAATAAATTGTCTATTTTACTTTTTTTATTATTGTTATTTTTGATTACTTTTGAATTTCCATATACAATTTCTAAAACTGGTGGAACCATTAATTTATCATCTAGAATTGAATCAGAAAATAAAGATATAGAATCTGGCAACTTTAATATGGCGTATGTATCAGAAGTACCAGCAACTCTTTTCAATCTTTTTATTGCTTCAATCAATCCTAATTGGGATATTGAAAAACAAATAGATAGTCAAGAGTCAGTAGAGGAACAGCAATTTCGAGGAAAAATATCTTTACAAGAGTCTATTCATAACGCCATAAAAATAGCTTATCAAACAGCGGGAATATCGATACAAGAAAAAGATAATAAACTATATATCACTTATATTTATCCTGAAGCAAAGACAAATTTAAAAGTAGGGGACCAAATTATAAAAATGAATGATATTGATATTCAAAGTAAAAATGATATTCAACAATTATTAAGTAATTTAGAAGTGAATTCCAAAATATCTTTAGAAATTATTCGTAATAAAAAAACATACCAGAAAGAAGCTACTATTCAAAATATTCAAGATAAAAAAATCATTGGTATTGTTGTTTCAGAAGTATCCGAATTAGTATTAGATCCTAATATAACAATTCAATTTAAAAAAACAGAATTTGGAGCTTCTGGTGGGCTAATGATGTCTTTAGCAATCTATGACAACATAACAGGTTTTGACCTATCAAAAGGGCGAAAAATAGCCGGTACAGGCACTATAGATAGTAATGGGATTGTAGGGCAAATAGATGGCATAAAATATAAACTAAGGGGCGCTGTTAAAGCTAAAATGGATATCTTTTTAGTTCCTGCTGGAGAAAATTATAATCAAGCAATAGAAGAGAAAAAAAAGAACAATTATAATATAGAAATTGTTCCAATCAAAAACTTAGAAGAAGCAATAACATATTTAAAAAAATGATGAAATTATCATCATTTTTATTTTGCCTCTTGAAAAATAGATTTATCAAATTGATGTTGTGCCTCATTCTTCTTTTTCAAATCATCTGTACTAATTAAAAAATAATTATGAGTTAAAATATTTTCGCCAGTATCCACAACAGGATCATCCCAAGTAAGATCCAAATGTTTCCATTGACCATCTATATAAACTACATTCCAAATATGATTTTCACTTGCTATTTTAAAATTAGGTAATCCAATTTTATCTAAAAATAAAGCCATAGCATCTGTATATCCACCACAAATAGCTTTTCCAATAAATAAAGGCCCATAAGCTGTATTAGAAGTGTGAATGCTGTCACTAACAACACCACTTTTTATTTCATTTGATCGTTCTTCATCATAGACAGTATGATTAATGATATAATCATGAGCTGCCTTTACTTTATCACTATCTGTCATATCGTCTTGTATAATTTCATTATAAATTTCATCTACTTTTGCTTGAAGTTCAGTAATATCAGAAGATTGATAAATATGTTGTATTTCTATATTAACACGTCCAAAATTATTCATATTTACACGAATCTTATTATAACTATTATAAGTAGAAACAAAATTATTTACATAAGAAAGAGTATTTTGATTAGATGTGATTTCATTTACATCATCTAGACAATCTTTATATGAATCAGGGCAATAAAAAGTTAATTCATCCCATCCACGATTTAAAGCAGTGTAAAAAATATTTAAAATATCTTGTTTACTTTCTGGTTTAAAATTATCCGTTTCTTTTACAAATTCCCATTGATTATTTTTTTCATATTGATTTGCTTCTTTCACTAAAATTTCATCTTGATAAATAACATGTATCATTAAAAATTGAACAATTTCTCGATAATAAATAGTAAGAAATCCAATTGTAAGTAATAGAGTTATGGTAGTTATTAGTTTCTTCATACGATCACCTATTTTAATTATAACATTAAGTTTAAAAAAAAAGAAGTAAAAATTACTCCATATTATTAACTTTAATTGTTAATCTTGATTTGTTACGAGCTACGTAATTATCTTTTACAACACCAGCTGCTGCAGCTTTATCAAGTTTCTTAATAGCAATTGATAAACATTCTGTTGCTTTGTCCTTATCTTTCGCTAGAATAGCTCTTTCTGTATTTTTCATAGCAGTTTTTAAACTAGCTTTATATGTATTATTGTTATTAATTTTTCTTTTTTCAGAAGTTTTTACTGCTTTTTTAGCATTTTTCATATTTGGCATAATTTCACCTCCAAGTCATCAATCTCCTATATTTTAACAAATATTATGATAAAAAGCAAGGAAAATGTTAATAAAAATAATAAGTCGGTTAAAATAATATTGGTGATATAGATGAAACATGAAATTGATTTAAGTAAATATTCTATTCGAACAGATTTAATTATTGAAAATCAGAACCAATTCTCTGATCAAGAAAATTATCAGCACGATAATATTAAGGTTACTTCTGTTAAATTATCCAATGAAGAGGCAAGTAAAATTAATAAGAAAGCAGGTACTTATATTACAATCGAATTTGAAGATGTAACAGATCAAGAAAATCAAGAAAAGTTAATACAAATATTTACAACTTATTTAAAAAAACTATTACATTTATCTAATATTAAAGAGGAAGATTCTTGTTTAATTATCGGACTAGGAAACATAAAATCTACACCTGATTCTTTAGGTCCTTTAGCAGTTGAAAAAATATTGGTAACAAGGCATTTATTTTCATTAGGTGAAATAGGGGAAGGATACCGTTCTGTTTGTTCATTTGCTCCGGGAGTAACTGGTACAAACGGAATCGAAACAACAGATTTAATTACAAGCATTGTTTCAAAAATCAAACCAGATTTTGTAATTGTTATTGACGCTTTAGCAAGTTCTTCTGTTGAACGAGTTAATAAAACAATTCAAATGAGTAATACTGGAATCAATCCAGGCAGTGGAGTAGGAAATAGTAGAAAAGAAATCAGCAAAGAAACGATTGGTGTTCCTGTAATATCCTTAGGAATTCCTACAGTAGTAGATGCTGTTAGTGTAGTTAGTGATACTATCCGATATATGCAAAAACATTATGCCTTTCATAAAAAATTTATAGATAGTCCTATCAGTCGATTAATCCGTTCTGATAAAGTCAATTATTTAAAAAGTGATGTTGTGATTGAAGAAAATGATAAAAAAGATTTATTAGGAATTGTAGGTTGCTTAAATGAGCAAGAAATTCGCCAATTAATTTTTGAAGTATTAACACCAATTGGATACAATCTAATGGTAACTCCAAAAGAAATTGATTTTGTTATCAATAAATTAGCCCAGGTTTTATCATCAGGAATTAATTCATCACTACATAAAAAAACTATCAAAATGATAGATTAAAAATAAACTAAGCAAGATGAAATAAACATTGCAACCATGCAAATTAATAAAATAATCGCGATAAAACGTTGTGTATTAAAACTCTTTTTTTTCTTCATAAACTCACCTCAATGAATTTATTATAATATAATTTTGAAAAAAATGGAATATCTAACAGCCTTTTTAATATGATTAATTAGGTGATTAAAGTGATATTGGACAAACTAAAATATGGAGCAATTAATAATAAAAAAATCTTAACGTCTTTAGTTGTATTGTTAGTAATCGCAATTACAGCAGGATCTTTATTTTTAACCATTTTATCGAAAACAGATCAACAATTGGTAACTCAATATATGAATGATTTTATGACACAAATCATGAATCATAAAGTGGATTATATAAGTACATTAAAAAATAGTATTTGGAATAATGTTGGTTATGTTGTTTTCATCTGGTTATTAGGTATTTCAATAATCGGTTTACCAATTGTCTTATTTTTCTTTTTTTCAAAAATATTTGTACTTGGTTTTTCAATTGGCTCATTTGTATTAACATATCGTTTTAAAGGTTTATTGTGTGCTACTATATACATTATTCCTTTTTCAATTATCAATATAGGAGTATATATATTATTGGCGTTATATGCCATAAAAATGTCAAATAATCTAATATATTCAATATTTAAAAAGAAAGAAATTAACGTTAAAAAAATTATCAATCGTTATTTATTAATTTTATTAATTTCTATTGGAATGATGTTATTTTATTCTCTATATGAAACTTTTGTAATTCCCTTTTTGTTTGAAAAAATGAAGTTTTTAATAAAATAGGAGTGTTTTGTATTTTCCTATTTTTTTTTAAATGATATAATGATTTAGGTGAGAAAATGAAAACAGTAGTAGTTGGTATTAGTGGCGGTGTTGATAGTAGTGTTGCCGCTATTTTATTAAAAAATCAAGGATATCGTGTAATTGGATTATTTATGCGAAATTGGGATGCCAGTGTAAATAATGATATATTAGGGAATCCTACTTTAAACAATAATATTTGTCCTCAGGAACAAGATTATAATGATGCTCTTGCAGTATGTAAAAAAATAGGAATTCCATTACATCGAGTTGACTTTGTAAAAGAATACTGGGATTATGTATTTACTTACTTTTTAGATGAATTAAAAAAAGGAAGAACACCTAATCCTGATATCATGTGTAACAAATATATAAAATTTGATATGTTTGCTAAAAAGGCTCGTGAACTAGGTGCTGATTATATAGCTACCGGTCATTATGCTAGAATGCAAAATGGAAAATTATTAAGAGGAATCGACAACAATAAAGATCAAACTTATTTTCTATCACAATTATCGAAAGAACAATTAAAAGATGTCTTATTCCCAGTCGGCGATTTAGAAAAAAAACAAGTTCGTAAAATTGCTGAAGATTATGAATTAATTACTGCACATAAAAAAGATTCTACAGGAATTTGTTTTATTGGAGAGAGAAATTTTAAATCCTTTTTACAAAATTATTTACCAAATATTCCAGGTAAAATTATCAATATAGAAACCAAGGAAGAAATGGGAAATCATATTGGTCTAATGTATTATACAATCGGTCAACGTCGTGGTTTAAATATTGGTGGTACTAAAAATCGTTGTTATGTAGTTGGAAAAGATTTAAAGCAAAACATTCTATATGTTTGTGATGATGAAGAAGAGTCATATTTGTATAGTGATTCCTGTGTTTTAGAAATGGTAAATTGGATTGGAGACGAAAAAATCACAAAATGTAGTGCTAAATTTCGATATCGTCAACCAGATAATGAGGTCACATTAGATTTTTTAGAGAATGGTGAGATTATTGTAAATTACGATAATGTAGCATCTGTAACACCTGGACAAGCTTGTGTACTTTATAATGGAGAAGAATGTTTAGGTGGTGGAATTATTAAAGAAGTCAGAAAAAATGGAACTAAATTGTGGTATTTATAATTTACTTTTCCTTTACACTTGACAATTATAACGTAGATGATAAAATTAAAGTATGGAGGTTTAAAGATGGAACGACTTAACGAAATATTACATGAATTAGGAATTTCTAAAGTTAAATTAGCAAAATTTTTAGGTGTATCAAGACAAATGATTTACAATTATCTAGAATTAGATGATATTAATAAATGGCCTAAAGATAAAAAGGTTTTATTACTTAATTTACTAGGTGTTAAATCAGTAGAAGAAATAGATCAAATTAGAGTAGATACAGACTATATTATTAGTGTCGAATCTAGAATCAACAGTCTTTTTGAAAATGGAGGAAGTACTTCATCTGAAGCAATTGATAATCTTTCTAATTTGTCAGGAAAAACAAAAGAATTAATGGTTAATATTCTTTCTCTTGTAAAGGAAGATTTAGAAGATTCTAACAGTGATGGAGAAGGGGAAGTATTTAAAACATATGAATACTTATATAATTTTATTCAAACTATGAGGTCTTCTAGAGAATTAAAATATATGTTAGCGTATACTGCAAAAGCTGCTGGTTTTATTAAACCAATGGAATTTGTTTTTGATGAAGAAGAACAATTTATTTTTGAAAGTATTATGTTCTCGGCTATGACATTATATAATAATGGGGGAGTTTCTAAGACAAAAATTGCTGAATCACATAGAAGATTTGCTGATCAAATTGAACATAAAATTGAAGAAAAAATGAGCCGTACTCTAGAATTAAATACAATTAAAGTACAAGCTTTAAAAGAATTAAATTATGATGGCATTAATGAACAAAATGCTGCTGAAGTATTTGCTAAAATAGCTGAAATTCAATCAAGAAAAATATCATAAAAGTACCTTTATAATAAGGGTACTTTTTTGTATATACATCCCCTACTTTAAATTTTTATTTCTTAATAGAAAGAGTAGTAGTCATAAAATAAATTTAAATTGGTAAACTATATCTATCTATCTATCATTATTTTAGTAATTAAAAATTATTAAAAAATAAATAGCAATTATAGATATAGTATATATAGTAAAACATAGTGAACATAACGAATAATATTTTTACAGTAATGAATGATAATAATATAATAATATTTATATATATTAAAAATATAAAAAAGAGATGAATAACTAATCAATTTTAAATATATAATTAACTTCGTATAATGTATATTATGTTAACTAAGATTATTTTTTTTAATAAGAGAATAGTTCTCTATTATTCTCCTAGTTTAAATTCAGTAAATAAGATAGGATCTCCTAGTTTATCATAATATACTTTTTGATATTGTTGATTATATAACATTTCAACTTGATATATCTTTGAATACTCATTCGGTCTATCACTGTCTATAAATGCTTCTTTAGGACGATTCAAGTTCATACTATATAGATATTTTCTTTTTCCCCATAATCTATTATCTATATCCTTTGTCATGTATTTTGTTATATATCCTACAACATTTATATTATCCATTCTCTTAGCCATATTATGACCATATATCCAACCTTTAATATCTTTTCCTATCTGCCAACCACTTTTTTTATTATAAATTCTTCTCTCCTCTTTACTTAGTAGGGTAGAGTCGTTATAATCAATATTGGTTAAAAGGTGATAGTGTACTACTCCCCTCTTTTGGTATTCCGGGACGCACACATATTTAAAATCGCTTTTTAACCTTTTTATATTTCTACGCCAAATATTAAATTTCTTATTGGCTAATTCTATATCTTTATATTTCTCTTCCTTAAAAGTTAGAGTAATAAAAGTTTTAAATATAGTTTCATTTGATTTCACTATTCTTTGTAATTGAAACTTACTTCTATTAATATTTTTTAATTCTATATATTTTTTATCATGAGAGTAAGTAAACTCTCTTTTTGTAAATAAATAATCATAATCAATCATAGTTTTTTCTTTTTTATCTTTCTGCGATGCTTTTTTATTTAAGTATTGATAAACCTGTACATATTTACCACACTCAATTATCTTATAATCATAATATGACTGAGATATGAGACTACTATCAAGTAATAGAGCACCCGGGTGTTTCCCCGGATTGCTCTTGAACTCGTCTGCTACTCGTTCTAGATAGTTATCCTTAATATAATCTAATTCTTCATAAGGTACTACTTCTTTTGTTGAATGCTTATAAATTGAATTCATGCTGAATTCACTGCTTTTAATTTCAAATCAATAAATTAATTTAAAATTAAAACCTAACACAGTCGTAGTTCGAAAAAGCACGGCTTTTTTTTCGAACTACTCCGAAAACAACGCGTCCAAATCATCAAAAGAAACCTTAGGAGAAGAATATACACCTTTATCTAACAAAGGCTTATTATAGTTATAATTACTCAAATACCTACTATCATACGCCTTAAAAATCATATTTCTATTAAAAAAGTAAATCTTCTTATAGTAATCAAACGGAAGTTTCTTTTTCTCTTCATGGCTTTTAGGAATAAAACGACCGTAAAAATCTAGATCATAATAACCAATACCACGCATTATAGAAATAGGTGTAAAAGGAATATTAATTACCTTACATTGCTTAAAATAAGATTCACAAATATTTCTAGCTTTCTTAAATATACGGCTAGGATTTTGACTAGTGAAAATAATTGTCTTTACTCCATAATGCCTATGAGCCTGTAAAAACTTAGCTATCCTACCTAATTTCTTATTAACTTCTTTATCCTTATACTCGTCACTATCAGCATACAATTGAACCTCATCAATAATAATACAAGCATTTGGTTCAAAACTATAATCATTATTCAAATCCCATAAAGTTATTTTATTAGAATAAATATGATTTCTTTTATCTAATAGTATAGGATAATTACTATATACATTATTTATCTTTCTTTTAGGAAACTTTAAATAATATTCAAAACATACCTTATCTTTTAATTTTGGTACTTTCGATAATACATAAGTTAAACAATACTTAATAATATTATTTTCATGTTTATAATGCTTTAAAGCTATTCTAGTAGCATTTAATGTTTTACCACTACCAGGTACACCACACAACGATATTAAAGCCATAGAACACCTACCCTATCTAAATAATCGAATAAAAACACGATATAGAACATAAGCAACAATAAACCAAAATAATAAGAAGAAGATATGAGCTAAGAAAATAATCTGTGATTGATCGGCTAAAGATAATGCTTCAAAATCAATTCCATAATTTAATAAAAACGATATAATCCATTCTTTTTTTAATAAAAAATACATATAAACCCCTACTTTTCTTTATCAATTGTAAATATGTCAAAAAAGGCAAATATTATAGGAACAACAAATAAAGGCCTAATATAAACCATAATTAAGACAAATAATAATAAATCTAAAGTTAAACATATATAATCTATTTTTTCTCTAACTCTTATTTTCAATTTCTTCTCGCTCCTTACTATACTTTTTATATTTTTGTAATTCTTTAGTAATATAAGCAAATTCTTTTGTTAATTCACTTACTTTTTTTACATTTTTAAAACTTACTTCTTTACTTAAAATAGTCATTTCTTCTTTTATAGCTAAAGCTCTATTTTTTAAGCTTTCTAATTTCTCATTAGATATATAACTATATTTTTCTCTTTCAATATCTTTTTTTGATATTCTTTTCAAAATACTACTCATTTTATACCTCACATGTATGTATCACTATTGGAACATTAGCAATTCCCAATCTTAAATACAATTTACTTTCTTTTGGATTCTCACAATTATTTAAGTTGAAGAAAGGTAAACTAATAACGCCAAAACAACATAATAACAAAATAATAATAATACCATATAACCAACTTTTCCTCATCAAATGTCCTCCAACATATTATCTAACTCTTTACGTTCTTTTTTACTTAAAGGTCTTTGTTTAGGACTACTAGAAACAAGATTAACTTCTTTTCGATCGTAAGCTAATTGCTTTTCTCTTTTTATATTATTAATAGATCTAGAAACTGCTTTATTATTAAAATAATTCATTTGAACTTCTGTTTCTTTAAATCCTGCAAATACAAATCTAAATACATATTTTAAAATAATACCAACTAAAATTAATTGAAGTATAGAAACAGGAAAATCTTGAAAAGGTTTAACACTTAATAAATCTACTATTTTATAAAATACAAATTGTAAATAATTAATAATAGCTTTCATATATTACCACCTATCAATAAAATCAAATATAAGTTTATAAGGCATAATGATACAATAAATCATCATTATAAAAATAATAATAGTACATATTCCATATACGAAAGTTAATTCTGGAGGTAATTCTCCTATAATTTCTACAACTTTGTTATAAACATCTAAAGCCATTAAATATCAACCCTTTCTACTTCTTCATTGGTAATATTAAAGAAACAAATCTTGATAATAAGAAAATTGCTAAAAAACTTAAAAATAAACCTAAACAATATTGAAAAAAGGAAGGTAAATGAATAAATATTTTTAGTAATAAAACAGGAATATCTCCTACAAAAATTTTAAAAAAAGTCCAAACATCTTGAATTTTAGTTAAAACTGTTTCTATAAATGTATAAATAATTTCTAAAAAATCAGTTATATTCGAAATATCTAATAAATTCAACATTATTCAATCACATCCTTCTTATATCAAAAATTTCAATAATAAATAAGCTATTGTTAATAAGAAAAGAAACATATAAAAATACTTTAATAAACCGGGTAAACTATTAAACCAAATTGTAGCTAATTTTATAACTTCCTCTATCGATGGTAAAAAGGAAGAAAAAATATTATATACAGTTTTAGAAAAACTTTCCGAATTATTAATACTATCATTAAAATCTATTTTTATATCTTCACCCGTATTTGGGTTATTAATAATAGGCTCATCATAAGGATTTTCTCTTATAGCGTAAGAGAAATATCTTATATCAAAAGTTATATAATACCCTGTATCACTATCATTTGAAAAGCCCAAATTTTCAAAGAAAACTAACTGACCAAATGGATTATTTTTAAAGTCATAAATAAAATTTGATTTATCATATTTTTCTAATTTAAAACTATATTCTTTTTCATTAATACCACGCATTCCAATGTCATATTTACCATACATATAGATTGTACTTCTATTATCTTGATTCAAAGTTTTTGGAATTAAGTAAAGACCATAAATATCTTCCATTTGAATTGTTTTAAAATATTGGTTCGTATCTACTGTATATTCATAACTAAATGTATAATTTAATTTACTACTAAATTTTAAATAAATATCATCTATAGTACTACTTACATCTAAAACAATTTTTATAGATTTTAAATTTTGATTAAAAGTTAAATTTTGTCCATATTTACCAATTATATGATAAATTTCATTGCCCTCAGAGTCTGTAGCTCCTGACTTCTCATCAGATGTAATAAAATCAATAATATTAGAATTATTAGCTACAGAGTATTCAATATAAGGTTTTGAAAGTAACCCATAACTATAATCCATTTCAAAATCTAAATCAAAAGAAAAATTTTCATCACTTGGAATAGTAAAATTAATTTCAATCTTAGACTTATCTTTTGTTTCAATAATTCCCTCATAAGAATGAGTCTTAGGAATCCAACTAGGAGATAAATCTTTGTCAAAGAAAATATCTCCTTTATTAATTGAATA